>JABMNB010000489.1 GCA_013205335.1 Rhodospirillales bacterium | reverse complement strand
GATTTTCAACAAAGAGCGGGACATCCCCCGCCGGCACGTCGCCAAGCCATTCGATGCCCGAAGGCCTCATGGGTGCATCGAGGTGCAGGCCTTTTGTGACGGCGTGCGAGATGACGGCTTGGCGCTTCTCTTTCAGGAGCTCTATCAGGCGTTGCTGTTCCGCGACCAGCTCATCGATCTTTGCGGTCTCCCGATCGAGAAATGCAGCGATTCGTGTTTGCTCAGCTAGTGGAGGGCGCGCAAGAAGGTGACTATTCAAAGCGCCCTTTGTCATGCTCGGGAGCGCCGTGTTGGTCGAATAATAGCCAAAAGGGATAGTAAGCGCAGCATAGTAGGCAAACCGCCCGCACACATCAGACCGGATTTTCGTCCAGTACATGGTATCTACAGTCCAGAAACGGCCGGTCACGTGGAGCGGTTTGTCGATAGTTCCCTTTCTGCCCAGAAGGACAGACTCGCCATCGTAGAGAAACTCCGATGCATACGTAAAGATGCCGCCTGAACCAAGCACCGGGTATCCTTCCGCAAGTTCGACATGCTTGTGATCGGCCCCGTTATGAATGTCGACGAACTGCTTAAATTGCACGACTTCCCAATGCTCTGGAACCTCCCCTAGCCACGGCACACCGTTGTTTTTGTAGCTCGGATAGCGTGGGATGCTCATGCCGTCAGCCCGCTGATCATTGTCAGGATACGGCCGGTGACGCCTTTCAATTCAGCATCGATTTCGGAGAGAGGGCGCGGCGGCTTGAAGATATAGAAGTGCCGGTTGAAGGGAATCTCGTAGCCCACCTTTGTCTTGTCGGGATCGATCCAAGCATTTGGCGCGTGAGGCAGGACTTCGCGCTTGAAGTATGCTTCCACCTCTTCACTGAGCGGTACATTCTCCGTATCGCGCAAGGAGGCATCCGCCACAGGCTTGCCTTTCCCTTTGCCCTTGGTGCCGACCACGATCTTGCCGGTGGCGTCACGCTCGGGGCGCTCGACGGTGATCGTGCGATAGCCGAAGTCCTCGTTGCGGAAGATGCGGCTGATGGGGATGCCGTCGCGAGTGGCCTCCTGGAAGCGGCCGAAGAGGCGCGTGATATCGTCGATATGGGCGAGGCTCAGTTCCTTGCGCTTGCTACCCAGGCTCTTGCGCATCTTCTGCCAGAAGCCACTGGCATCGATGAGCTGCAGCTTGCCTTTGCGGTGGGTCGGCTTGCGGTTGCTAACGATCCACACATAGGTGCTGATGCCGGTGTTGTAGAACATGTCGGTCGGCAGGCCGACGATGGCCTCGACCAAGTCGTTCTCCAGCATGTAGCGGCGGATTTCGCTCTCGCCCGAGCCGGCGCCGCCCGTGAACAGCGGCGAGCCGTTGAGGACGATGCCGAAGCGGCTGCCGCCATCCTTCGCCGGGCGCATCTTGGAAACGAGATGGAGCAGGAACAGCAGCGAACCGTCGCTCACGCGCGGCAGGCCCGGACCGAAGCGGCCGTTGAAGCCCATCTGCTCGGCTTCCCGGCGGATTTCTTTTTCGATCTTCTTCCACTCCACGCCGAAGGGCGGATTGGAGAGCATGTAGTCGAAGTGCCTGCCGTGCAGGCCATCGGCGGAGAGGGTGTTGCCGAAGACGATGTTGGTGATGTCCTGGCCCTTGATGAGCATGTCCGCCTTGCAGATGGCGTAGGACTCGGGGTTCAGCTCCTGTCCGTACATGACGAGCCGGGCGTCGGGATTGAGATCCGCCAGATGCTCACCGGCCACGCTCAGCATGCCACCGGTGCCGGCCGTCGGATCGTAGATGGAGCGGACCACGCCGGGTTTGGTCAGGGCATCGTCGTCCTCGATGAAGAGGAGATTGACCATGAGGCGGATGACTTCGCGCGGCGTGAAATGTTCACCGGCGGTCTCGTTGGAGAGTTCGGCGAACTTGCGGATCAGTTCCTCGAACACCGCGCCCATCTGGGTGTTCGTGACGACGTCGGGGTGGAGGTCGATGTTCGCGAACTTCTCGGTGACGAGGTAGAGCAGCCCCGCCTTGGCGAGCCGGTCGATCTGGGTGTGGAACTCGAAGCTTTCGAAGATGTCGCGAACCGCCGGCGAAAAGCCCTGCAGGTAGGCGCGGAGGTTCTCGCCGATATTGCTCTGGTCGCCCATGAGCTTTTTCAGGTCGAGTTCAGAGGTGTTGTAGAAAAGCTGGCCCGACTTTTTCAGCAAGAACGGCTCGGGATTGATCCCGGCCTGCTGACGCTTGGCCAGTTCGGCCAGTACGGCAGGCTTCGTGGCCTCCAGTACGCAATCGAGACGGCGCAACACGGTAAACGGGAGGATGACCTTGCCGTAGTCGGCTTGCTTGTAATCGCCGCGTAGGAGATCGGCGACGGACCAGAGGAAGGACGAAAGGTTGGGGTCGCTCATCGGAACATCTTACGTTTGTTCACTCGAAACGCATAGGGCAGGCCACGGGCTGGCCAGAGCGGCCGGACTCAAACTCACCGACTGGTATCGCGGCAGGGGGCAGGCCAGCATCGGTGCTGCACTACGCGGCCGCGCAGAAATGGTGCGAATACCAACGTATCGAGAAGTTCTGGGTCAGCCGGAAATCCAGCCGGGATCCCGCCCGCGACGACGACCTGGCGCTGCTGATCGCCAACCTCGAGACACAGCGGACCAACAAGCGCGGCCGAAAGAAGGACGTCCAGGTCGCCTACAAGCGCCTCTTCCTGGCCATGGTCTACGAGACTGGCTTGCGCATCGGCCACCTGCTGAGCGTCGACTGGCCGAACATCGACCTCGAGGCCCGCCGCGTCCGGGTCCGGATCGGCAAGAGCGACGAGATGGCGAGCATCGAGATCTCGCCGGTGATCGTGGTCATGCTGGCCAACCTGCCGGTCAAGATTGGCCGCCTGTTCCCCTGGTCGATCAACCGCGGCGTCTACGGGTGGCTGAAGCCGCTGACCGACAAGCTCGGCATCTACTGCACACCGCACATGAGCCGCCACAAGCTGGCGACCGACGCTGACGCGGCCAACATTCCGGACAAGCGCGCCGCGCTGTTCGGCGTGTGGCAGGATCCGCGGAGCCTGCACCGGTATCAGCACGTCCGGCCGGACGCGATTCCGGGGCGCAGCCCAGGAACCCTACTAAAGGGCACCTCGAATAATAGCGCCGCTGACTGACGTGT
>JABMNB010000488.1 GCA_013205335.1 Rhodospirillales bacterium | reverse complement strand
GCCACGTCGATCCCTTCCTCGATGAGGTCGACGTTGCGATCGTTCAGCAAGAGTTCGATCTCGACGCCGTCGTGACTGTCGAGGAAGCGCGTCGCGAGCGGCGCGACATGGCGCCGGCCGAATTGCACGGGCGCGGCGATGCGCAGCAGCCCGCGCACCGGCGCCTCGCGAGCACCCGCTGCGGCGGCCTCATAGTCCGCGACGACCGCACGCGCCCGTTCATAGAGAGCGCGCCCGGCCTCCGTCGGCGCGAGCCGCCGCGTCGTGCGATCGATCAGGCGCACGCCGATGCGATCCTCGAGCGCCGCCAGGGCGCGCGTCACCGCCGGCGCCGACCGGCGCAGGCGCTGTGCCGCCCGGACCAGACTCCCCTCCTCGACGATGCGTACGAAGATCGCGAACTCGTCCAGCCGGTCCATGTCATTCTTTCAGATAGTGGAATTCTTATTTTATCACTCCTCCAGTTATCGCCGCAATCATCCGAACCTATCTTGGAGGCAGCCGGAAGGAGACCAAGATGTTGAACGGAAACTGCCTCTGCAGTGCCGCCGCCCACGAGGCCGAAGCGGAGTTTCCCGAGAAGCAGGAGGGCCTGTGATGACCGCCGACATGAAGGACTTCCTGCCATTCAATGCCGACGAGCAGGCGGCGCAGGCACTGGCCGGATACCGCATGGGAAGGGCGCCGGTCCGGCCCCTCCTGCCGGAGCAGCATCGCGAGTTCTTCGGCCTGCTGCCCTACCTTTTCACCGCGACGCCGGATGCGCAGGGCTGGCCGATGGCATCAGTTCTGACGGGCTCGCCCGGGTTCATCGCGTCACCCGACCCGACGACGCTGCGCATCGACGCCCTGCCGCGCGAGGGCGATCCCGCAGCACTGGACTTCGCGGCCGGCGCCGACATCGGCCTCCTGGGGATCGACCTCTCGACGCGGCGGCGCAACCGCGCCAACGGCCGTATCGTGACACGCGACGAGGGGCTCACGGTCCACATCGCCCAGAGCTTCGGCAACTGCCCGCAATACATCCAGACGCGCAAGGTCGTCGGACGCGACAGGAAGCCCGGCCCGGTCGAGACGTTGGCCGGGCTGGACGAAGCGGCGCGCGATCTGATCGAATCAGCCGACACATTCTTCGTTGCCAGCCGGGGCCGGGCCGAGCTGGGCGCCGAGGGCGGGTTCGACATGTCCCATCGCGGCGGCCGGCCGGGTTTCGTCGGCGTGCACGGCGACACGCTCGTCATTCCCGACTTCCGCGGAAATCGCTTCTTCAACACGCTGGGCAACCTGCTGGGCGACCCACGGGCCGGCCTGCTGTTCTTGAATTTCGGCACCGGGGAGATGCTACAGCTCCAGGGCACGGTGGCCATCGACTGGCATCCGGGCGAGATCGGGCCGGAAGGGACCGAGCGGCTGTGGCGCGTCCGGGTCGCGCGGGCGTGGCGCACCCGTTCGGCTTTCCCCTACCTCACGATTTTCGGGGATTATGCACCCAGCACGCTAGTGACGGGCATCTGGTAGCCACATTCTCCGCACAACTCACAGCGCGTCACAGTAGAATAATGTTGGGTTGGGGACGGTTGTGGGAAACAGGGTCAGCATCATCATGCCGACGCGCAGTCGCGCTTCGCTGCTTCGGCGTGCGCTCATCGGCGTGCAGGCGCAGACATTGCCGGACAAGGAGATCGTCGTCGTCGACGATGCCTCCACGGACGAAACGCGCGCCATGCTGGCCGCCGAATTCGCTCATCGCCGGCCGCTCGCGCGACTTCGCGATCGTCGACGAGGAGGTCGTGCTCGGCCCTGCGGTCTGGGCGGCGGCAGAACGCTCCGACACCGAAACTCTGACCCAGTTTCTCGATCCGAACAGCCTGCGCACCATCACCCACACTACGATCCTGTGGCCGCGCCGCCTGTTCGATAAGGTGGCGTGGGACGAGACGCTGAGCTTCTACGAGGATTTCGATCTGTGCGGCCAGGCGATCCTCGCCGGCCTGCACGTGCGCGGCCGCGAGGTCGGCATGTATTACATCCGTATGCACACGGCCCCCCGGCTTTCTTCAGCCAAGGACGATACTGCCCAGCTGCTGTGGTCGGCGCGCTTCTGGCTCAAATGGGCGACGCTGTTACGAAGCCCTCCCCGGCACCAGGCCTGTGCGGGCGTTCTGCGGGACGGCCTGATGGATTGCCTCATCAGACTTTCGAACCTGCCGGCCGGCCAGGCACACATGGGGCAGCTCAAGGCGGCATTCCGGCATTGGGGCGGCCGCGGACTTTACGTCACGCCGCGGCCGCGCAACCTGCTGAAACGCGCCGTCGGCGATGCGGTCGCGAACATTGGCGGCTTTCCGGCACTGCATCTCCTGCTCGACATGGTCGACTCCCTGCGCTCCAGGGAAAGGCCTTACCTCGACACCCTGCAGACACCGGCCACCGACGCCGATCAGGAAGACGCCCGCCACATCAAGACCTACGAAGCCGAAATCGGCCGTCAGGCCGAGGCTGGACGCAATCGCGCTACCATGGCCTCGAGGGCCAGAAGGTAGGAATCGACCCCGAAACCCGCGATCATGCCGACCGCTGCCTCGGCGGTGATCGAGCCGAAGCCGCGTTTTTCGATATTGGTCATGTGAATTTCGATCGCCGGCATCGAAATCGACCGCAGGCAGTCACGTAGAGCGTGACCGGCATGGAGAAATCCGGCGGGATTGAACAACAGCCCGTCGATCTTGGCGCGATCGGCCTTGTAGATCGCCGAGACGGCCTCGCCTTCTGTGTTGGTGTAGAAAATGTCGACCGAGGCGCTGAGCTGCTTGGCCCGACGGCGCACAGCGGCATCGAGTTCCTTGGCCGTGGTCGTGCCATAGAGTTCAGGCTGACGACGGCCCAGATACTCCATGTTCGCGCCTTGAATGAGCAGAAGCTTCACCCGGCAAACTCTAGGATAAATTGTCCTGCAAAGCGAACCACACTTGTTCCGCAGTTCACCGCGGCAGGGTGGAATGCCCCATCAGGCTTTCGTCGATCGACCGAGCACACTGGCGACCTTCGCGGATCGCCCAGACGACCAGTGACTGGCCGCGACGCATGTCGCCCGCGGCAAACAGCTTCGGCACCGTCGTCCGGTAATCCTGCACGCTGGCCGCGACATTGCCGCGCGGATCGAGCGCAACGCCCGCCTGTTCGACGAGGCCAGGCTTGCGCGGCCCCACGAAGCCCATGGCCAGCAGCACCAGGTCGGCCCGGAGCTCGAAGGCGCTGCCTGCGACCTCCTGCATGCCCATGCGGCCGTCGGCGCCCTTAACCCATTCGACGCGCACGCATTCCAGCGCCTCGACCTTGCCGTTGCTCCCCAGCGCCCGCCTGGTCAGGACCGCGAAGTCGCGGGCAGCGCCTTCCTCGTGCGAAGACGAGGTGCGCATCTTGAGCGGCCAGTCCGGCCAGGTCAGCGCCTTGTTCTCGTGCACCGGCGGCTGCGGCATCACCTCGAGCTGCGTCACCGAGGCCGCACCATGACGGTTCGAGGTACCCACGCAATCGGAGCCGGTATCGCCGCCGCCGATCACGATGACATGCTTGCCCTTGGCGGTGAGCGTGCCGCGCGGCGCGGCGCGCGCTTCGTCGTCACCGGCGTTTCGCTTGTTCTGCTGGGTCAGGAAATCCATGGCGAAGTGGATGCCATTCAGCTCGCGCCCTTGCACTTCGAGGTCTCGCGGTACTTCCGCACCGCCCGTAAGGGCCACGGCGTCATAGCCTTCGAGCAGCGACTTCACCGACAGCGTCGCGCCGACCTCGACACCGGTCCGGAACTCGACTCCTTCGGCCTCCATCTGGCGCATGCGCCGGTCGATGAGATGCTTCTCCATCTTGAAGTCGGGAATGCCGTAGCGCAGCAGGCCACCGATCCGGTCGCCTTTCTCGAACAAGGTCACCGAATGGCCGGCACGCGCAAGCTGCTGGGCGCAGGCGAGACCCGCCGGGCCGGAGCCAACGACCGCGACGCGCTTGCCCGTCTTGTGCGCGGGAAAGAGCGGCTCGATCCAGCCCTCCTGCCAGCCGCGGTCGACGATCGCGCATTCGATCGACTTGATGGTCACCGGGTTGTCGTCGATGTTCAGCGTGCACGAAGCCTCGCAGGGCGCGGGGCAGATGCGGCCGGTGAATTCCGGGAAGTTATTGGTCGAGTGCAGGACCTCGAGCGCATCCTTCCAGCGGTCGCGGCGCACCAGCTCATTCCACTCGGGGATGATGTTATTGACCGGGCAGCCGTTGTGGCAATACGGGATGCCGCAATCCATGCAGCGCGCGCCCTGCCGCGAGACCTCGGCCGGCGGCATCGGCAGCACGAACTCATTGTAGTTCTTGAGGCGCTGCTCGACCTTTTCGTAAGACCGTTCCCTGCGCTCGATCTCGAGGAAACCTGTGGCGAGACCCATCGTCTTCTACCCTTCAGCTCACTTGATTCTGCCCCCGCTCCCCCTGTGGGGAGAGGTCGGGTGAGGGGGCGACGCACCCACTCGATCCCCTCACCTGGCCTCTCCCCAGAGGGGGAGAGGAACATGTTTCACTCCGCCGCGACGGCCTTCGCCGCCGCCTGCTCGCGTGCCTGCAGGAGCGCACGCTTGTAGTCGCGCGGCATCACCTTCACGAAACACTGCAGCGCATTGTCCCAATCCTCCAGCAGCGCCCGTGCCTGCGCGCTGCCGGTATGGAGATGATGACGCTCGATCAGGATGCGCAGCCGTTCGGCATCGAAGCGCAGCACGTCGCCCATACCATTGTCCTCGACGTCGGTCGCACGCTGGCGCGGCCGCCGCGTCTCGTCGCCGACTTCCGACGCCGGCCCGACCTTCTCGAGATCGACCATTGCGGGATTGCACAGCTCCGTGAAGCGCGCCTTGGGGTCGTAGACGTAGGCAACGCCGCCCGACATGCCGGCCGCGAAGTTGCGGCCGGTATCGCCCAGCACGACCACGACGCCGCCGGTCATGTACTCGCAGCCATGGTCGCCGGTGCCCTCGACGACGCAGACCGCGCCCGAGTTGCGCACGGCGAAGCGCTCGCCCGCGACGCCCTCGAAGTAGGCCTCGCCGCCGATGGCGCCGTAGAGCACCGTGTTGCCGACGATGATGTTCTTCAGCGGATCGCGCGCGCAGCCCCTTGGCTGGCGCACGACGACACGGCCCCCCGACAAGCCCTTGCCGACATAGTCGTTGCCGTCGCCCGAAAGCTCGAGCGACACGCCGCGCGCCAGGAAGGCGCCGAAGCTCTGGCCGGCCGTACCGCTGAGGCGCACGGATATCGTATCCTCGGGCAGTCCGGCGTGACCGGTGCGCCGGGCCACCTCGCCCGACAGCATGGCACCCACCGTCCTGTTGACGTTGGTGACCGGCAGTTCGATCTGGACCGGCTGGCCGCCGTCGAGCGCCGGCCGCGCCGCCTCGATGATCCTGTGGTCGAGCGCTTTGTCGAGGCCGTGGTCCTGGCGCTCGACGTTCCAGATCGCCACGCCCACACGCGCCGGCGCCTGATAGAGAAGCTTAGAAAGATCGACGCCGCCCGCCTTCCAGTGGTCGATGGCGTGGCGCATGTCGAGCCGGTCGACGTGGCCGATCATCTCGTTCAGCGTGCGGAAGCCCAGCCGGGCCATGATCTCGCGCAGCTCCTCGGCCACGAAGAAGAAGTAGTTGATGACGTGCTCGGGCTGGCCGGTGAAACGCTTGCGCAGTACGGGATCCTGGGTCGCCACACCCACCGGACAGGTGTTGAGGTGGCACTTGCGCATCATTATGCAGCCGGCGGCGATCAGCGGCGCGGTGGCGAAGCCGAACTCGTCGGCGCCCAGCAGCGCACCCACCACCACGT
>JABMNB010000487.1 GCA_013205335.1 Rhodospirillales bacterium | reverse complement strand
GCCGGCTGAAACAACGACGCGGAAGAAGGCTGACGATCGCGAGCGTCCCGCGGCCGCGCTGCGTGAGTGTCGGAGCGTGCGGCATAATCAATCGCAGGCGCGCCGTCGACGCCGGCGAGCGCAATCTCCCTGGCCCTGTCCTGTCTCCGTACGTGTGGTAGGCGAGTGACTCCGCATGTCCGGGCATTCTGTTGCGTGCAGGCGAGAAGGGACCGCCGCGCGTTCGTTGCCTGAAATCGGCCGAAATATTCACCGACCGTGAGCGATTTCTGAACGGGAACTGAGCGGGCAATTTGCCCGCTTTGACGACGGGTTCACATTTCGGTGAACCGGATATCATGGCGATGCATCGTAAGACTTGGATGCTCACCCTTGTTGGGATAGTGGTGGGCGCATGACGGATTTCGCGGACACGACACGTCTTTCACTCTGCCAGCGTATCCATCGTTTCGTGCTGGTCCTGGAGCGCTTCAGGCGCAATCCGAATCGTCGGGAGGCCTATCATGTCCTGTCGGCCATAGAGTGCCTGCGTGAGGAGCGCTACGAGGCGGGACTGGCGTGCATCCGCGCCGCCGAACATGTCGAACCCATCCCCGATGGTCTGGCCCTCCTGCCTGGGCTGCATGACGACATGACCGCCACCGAATTGCGTCAGGCCCTGCGCTCCGTGATGCGTCCGGCCAATGCTGACCCTCCCGGCGACGCTCCCGGTGACGCTCCCGGCGACGCTTCCGCCGAGACGGGCCCGAAAACGGGGATTGGCGGCACCGCCGAGTAGGCGGCGAAACCGTCGGTCCGGTTTGACGTTCCGACTGACGTTGTCTTGGACGCCCCCCCCTCCCCACGACGAATGGCATCCTGCAAGGGGCTGTCCCCAGCAGGGGCCCGTTTGTGTAACGGACCCTTCCTTCCGCCGGACGGTCAGTGAGGCGGTATCGCTGGGCGTGTCTGACCTCCTTGGAGGCCAGCACTGGGTTGCTGTGATGCGAATTTACCACCGCTCGCAAGCAACCGGCGTCGGCAAGTCCCGTTGCCAGAGCGCACCGAAATTCGCCTGAAGATCGCCAGCGCGAGGAAAGGGAGGGGATGCCGACCGATATCATCGATACAGGAGTGGGCCCCGAACTGGCCTCCCTGCGCGCGTTGGGCGCCGTATGTCGCCGGCAATCACCCGCCGACTGTCTGCGGCGCGAGCGCCGCGAGACGTCGTCTGCCTCCGAATGTGTCCGTGTCCGGCGGCAGGGGGCGAAGATTCCGCTCGCTCCTGCATCGGGCAACGAACCTTAACCCCCGCGCGAGGAACCATTTGCCGATGCCGCGTCTCGCCTGGACCGAACTTGCCAGCTCCCCCGGCACCGCCTTCCTCCTCGCGGGCGAACTCACGCCCTGCTTCGCCGGAGGGCGACGCGACGACGATCCGTTCGACAGCGCGCGCCTCCGCTTCGCGGCCAACCTGATCGTCCGCACCTGCAGCCATCTGAAGCTCGATGGCCCCTTCGCGGTGCAGCCCTCGCGCGACGACAACAGCCTGCTGATCCACTGTGCGGTAAAGGAGCCCGCCGACTACGCGCGGCTCGCCGAGGCCACGGGCGGCAGCGAGATCGATGCCGCGCTATGGCGTGGCCGGCGCCATTTCCTGCTCGACGAGGCCCGGTACGAGTCACTGCTCGCCATAGCGGGCCCGCCTGACGGACGCGGTGCCGGGCGGCGCGCCCGTGCCGCGTCCCGGGAAGCGGACGAGCTGTCGCGCTACCGCTCAGGACAGGACTGACGGAGACGGGCTTTCCGCCGGAGGCCGACGCTATGTTGCCTCCCGGTAGCGACATCCCGCGTCATCTCACCGGGGAGACCGGGTTCCGCGGCTGCCCCGCGAACTGCGGCTGTCGCCGAGACCGCTCCATCCGCCACCGCTTGATCAACTCCCTCGCAAAATCCGTGGATGGCCGACTGGCGCGCGGACCACGTAGCCTCGCCTTTGCGTATGTGTCGTTCGCCTCCTGGATCAGCCGCACGCTGTTGCCGCTGCCCTTGCAACGCCGGGTCCGTAACTCGATCTGCAGCTACGGCCACAAATGACCCGAAATGGATTTCGCAGCCCGCCGGGTAAGGCTGGGTGCCCGGACCGAAGTCGCGTTGATTCCGCATTGGGACGAATTCGACCAGGAGGCGCTTTTTCTCAACGCGCTGTGATACGAGACGCCGGTCTTCCGCTGGCTCAAGGAAAATGTCGCTGCAAGCTACGACCTGATCCTCGAGATCGGGGCAAATGCCGGCCTCTACACGGTGTTCTTCGATGCGCTCTGGAAGAACAGCCCGGCGCCGAAAGGGAGGAGCCGGCGCATCGTGTCGTTCGAGCCGTCCCCAGAGGCCTATCGCCGGCTGGTCGCCAACATGGCCGCCAACCACGCGCGCCATGTCACCCCGTACCAGGCCGCGATCGGCGAGACGTCGGGATTGCAGGCATTCTACGAGCCGGTCGGGCATCTCACCAACGGATCGCTGCTGCGCGAGTTCTCGCATATCTTCAGCAACACGGTCGACGAGACCGTCGCCGTGGTCCTGGCCGCACCCGAACTGGGACGATGGCTGGGGGTGGAAGGCCGGACGCTGATCGAGATCGACGTCGAGGGTTTCGAGCCGGAACTGCTGACCGCGCTCGGCCCGCTCCTCGAGCGCCACCGTCCCGGCATGCTGGTCGAGGTCCTGCCGTTCACCCTCGACGCATTGAACGCCAATCCCGTGCTGGCGGCCTACGACAGGCACCTGCGGACGCCCGCCGGCCTCGAGCAATCCGCCGCGTTCCACGCGTGCAGCATCGTGATGGTGGGCGAGGCCGCGACCGACGCCTCGGGCGTCATCAGCACGGTCGAATATGCTCTTGGTGGGCTGTACGACTCCGGTTTCACCACGACCCTGCCCGGAACCTCCACGGCCACCAACAAGAGTCACAATCTCGGCGTCCTGCCGAGGGTCAAGGATGTAATCTTCGAGTGCATTACGGCTGACAATGACTATGTCGTTGGCGACCAGATCAGCGTTTACAGCACGGTCGGCTCTGAAAGCGGTAACATCCGGGCGCAGTCCTTCTCGACGACACGCAACGGTATGCGCCTCGCCACCACGACGTCGTCCGCGTTCATTGCCATCAGCCCGGCGAGCTTCAATGTGGCGATCCTCACGGCGGCGAGGTGGAAATACAAGTTCATCGCGGAGCGCGGCTGGTGATCGCGATGCTCCCCGCCACTCGGGAAGACGCCCACGAACTCGCCCCGCTTCTGCGCGCGGACGACCGGGCCGAAGTTCTGGCGCTGCTCGGGCCCGTCCACCCGGTCGAGGGGCCTGCGGATGGCCTTCTCCAAGGCGTCACGACTGCACATGAGGCGTGGACGGTGCGCGATGGCGCCGGGCGGATCATCTGCATGGCAGGCGTCTCGCCGCTCAGCCTGATCGGCTCGACCGGGATACCATGGCTGCTCGGTTCCGACCTCGTGCGCACGCATCGGCGCGCTTTCATGGTCGAAAGTCGTCGTCTGGTCGCGCGCTGGCTCACCCGGTTCGATGCACTGCGCAATGTCGTCGACGCGCGTTACGGGGCGGCGATCCGCTGGCTCGGCTGGCTGGGCTTCGAGATCGGCCCGCCCTTCGCGCTGAGGCACGGGCTGTTCTGCCGTGTGAACAAGGAGGCGGCATGAACGTGCAGATGAGCCGCGTTGCCGATCTGGAGCGCGATCCCGGCCTTGCGGCACTGCTGGTCGAATACGCCGCCGAGTCGTCGATCGCGGGTATGCCGCCGCCGGCCGCCAGGATGGACAGCTATCGCGAACTCGAAATGCGGGGGCTGCTGCATGTGCTGAGCGCCAGCCACGAGACGCGGCTCATCGGCTTCCTCACCTTGCTGGCGCCTGTCCTGCCTCACTATGGCGTTGCCGTCGCCGTCAGCGAGAGCTTCTTCGTCGCCCGCGCCCATCGCGGTACCGGCGCGGGGCTGAAGCTGTTGCGGGCGGCCGAAGACCTGGCGCGCCGCCTCGGCTCGCCCGGCCTGCTCGTCAGCGCACCGTTCGAGGGCGACCTTTTCAGGGTGTTGCCGCGCGTCGGCTACGCCGAAACCAGCCGCGTCTTCTTCAAGAAGGTGAACGATGCGTGATCTCGCGCCGTCCCGTCCCCATATCGCCTCGATGAGCTCGGCTGCCATCGACAGAGTGTGCCGGCTCGAAAGCCTCGCTTCGGTGCTGCCGCAGGCTGCCATCGGCACCGACCATGTCTTTCATGCCGGCGTCTACGCACGGACCATCAAGGTGCCGGCCGGCGTGATGATCACCGGCGTGCTGATCAAGATTCCGACGCTGCTAATCGTGCATGGCGACGCCCTCGTCCATGTCGAGAGCGGGCCCCTCGAGCTGCACGGCTACAACGTGGTGCCGGCCAGCGCCGGTCGCAAGCAGGCCTTCGTCGCGCTGACCGATACGCACCTCACGATGATTTTCGCGACCGACGCGTGCGACGTCGACGCCGCGGAGCGCGAGTTCACCGACGAGTTCGACAAACTCATGACACGAAGGGAGACAGCAACATGTCAGGCATGAGCACCGCCGCCATCATCTCGCTCGGACTGTCGGCCGCCGGCACGGCCGCGGGCCTCGCCGGCCAGCTCCAGCAGCAGCAGGCTCAGCAGCAAGCCGCCGCTGCGGACGCCGCGCGGGCCGTCTATCAGGCACAGGTCGCGCGCCAGAACCAGAATCTGACGGCGCGGCAGGCCGACGAGGCCCTGCAGCGCGGGCAGGTCGCCGAAGAGAACAGCCGCCGGGAGACCCGGCAGCGAATCGGCGCGCAGGCAGCCCGCCTCGCCGCGCAGGGTACCGACATTGAGGGCAGCCCAGCCGACATTCTGGGTGACACGGCCGCCGCGGGCGCGGTCGATGCACTTACGTTGCGCGCGAATGCCGCACGCGCGGCATATGGCTATCAGGTGGCCGGAGTCGGATACGGTAGCGTCGGCGTGCTGGAAACCACTCGGGCGCTCAACCCGATCGAGAGCCCGAACTATCTCGGGGCCGGCGCGTCGCTACTGTCTGGCGCATCTACACTCGCTGAAAGGTGGCGGAACTTCCAGCTGAACAACGGTAGCGGACGGTGATTGAGCGGAATGTGATTCAGATGTCCCTTCTTGCCGGCCCTTTGGGTACATTGGCACCCTGGCAGCATAAGTTGAGCTGTATTGGTTAACGTAACGAGGCTCACTCTTACCCTTCAAGATCAGCGTTGGGGCCCGGAATCTTTGTTGGTTCGGTAATGGTCATGCCAATGGTGTCGCGCCTCGTGCTCGGCGCTGTGCTCTTGGGCGGGCGCTGTTTCGTGGGCTTGAATGAATTCTGAACGTTGACTTTCTCTGCCACCGCGACGACACGTTCGGCATGCCGACGACATCCCGCCCCCCTTGGACATCTCCCAATTACCGCCCCGATATCGATGGTTTGCGGGCGATATCAGTCATCGTGGTTATGCTGTTCCACGCCTTCCCTGAAGATGTTCGGGGGGGCTTCATTGGCGTAGACGTATTCTTTGTTATTTCCGGCTTCCTCATTGGCGGACTGATAACTCAAGAACTCGACGCGGGAACTTTCAGCTTCCTATCGTTCTACGCGCGACGCGTAAGGCGCATCCTTCCCGCGTTAGTGGTTGTCGTTCTATTTGTTTTGCTCGTCGGGTGGATCACCATGTTCCCGACGGAGTATCGACAGCTTGGATGGCATGTCGCGGGGGATGTCCCGCTCTTTGTTGAAAATC
>JABMNB010000486.1 GCA_013205335.1 Rhodospirillales bacterium | reverse complement strand
GTGAGCATGCCGATGACGGTATGACTGCGTCGCCAAAAACTCTATGCTTTATCGGCGTTTTTGAGTTTTGAGCAAGGACAGCCAAATTGGCAGTAACGATGCCGCTCCCCAAGCCGTAGAGATTTGGATGGCCCCCCAAGGCCGCGGCGTAGGGCTTGTCGGGCCGGCAAGGTTGAGCGCATGCTGCCAGCATGGCCGGCCCTCCCATTGACGCCGCTGGTGCTCTGGACCGCCGCAAGCTTGTCCAGCGCATCGATGTCTTTATCACGATGCTGGAAAAGTGGCCGCGCGATCCAACCCCTTCGGAGAGCGAGCATGTCTTGCGGGCTCTGAGGGCCTTGAATGAGGGCGATTACGCGCGAGGAATGCAGATTATGGCGTGGACAGAGGGGCCTGTTGCGCGCTCCGCCCCTGACGCCGCGACGAAACTGCGGGCGCAATACATCCGGATGAATACCGCGGGGTTACGCGCTCGTTTCAATATGTGGTGATTTCTCCAGACAAAATGAAGTCTTCCTTGCCTGCCCTGCTTGGCGCACGCATCCTGTCAGACATGGAGATCTACGAAGGCGAGTTGCTGACGTATCGCGAGGCCGGACAGCGCCTCCGTGTCCACCCTGACAGCGTCAAGCGCCGGGCCAAGCGCCACGGCTGGGAGCGAGTCGAAGGCAACGCAAAGACTGATCCCGTAAGGATTCGCGTGCCTGCGCCGGCGCTGGACGCACGCCGGACATCGGCTCCCGAAAAGGCTCAACGTACACCACGGATGTCGGCCGACGCAGTTGCGCCGTTATTGGACAGATACGGCGGGCGTTTTTCGAGCAGCGCCGGGCGATCAAGGAGATTCGGCATGCTGGGCTTGGCCCTGCTGGCGCTGACCGTCGGCTGCGTGATGGCGGTACCCGATTTCCTTGCCGGCGCCGCCTACGCCGCCGCACTGGGCGCCGGTCTCGGCGTCCTGCACGTCGTGCAGGGTGCTGGCCTGGCCGAACACTTTGGCACGCGTCATCTCGGCAACCTGAGGGGCGTCGCTTCCGTAGTCGGGATTTTCGGTGCCGCGGCGGGGCCGCTCCCCTTCGCGGCATGGCCGCCAGACGTCGGCTACGTGATCTTTCTGGCATGCATCGCAGCCACTCTGGCGCTTGGTGCCGCGGCGGTTTCGCGCCCGTTTGGCCAACCGGAGCTACCAAGGTCGTGACGATCTGTTGATTGGCGCGCTATCACGGCGGGTGCATTATGGTGGTGATGTCGCGTCTGCGTCTCCTCGCCGGCCTGCTGGGCTGCCTCGCCGTTCTGGCGGCGGCACTGACCACCATTGCCGTCGCGTCCGCACCTGTGCAGACGGCGTCCTCCGAGCCGTGCAAGCACTGCCCCGACTGCGATACCGGCCCCTGCGAACCGGCGGCCGTGAGCTGCGTGCAGGCATGCGTGTCCACGCCGCCGACGCTCGGCGTCGAAACATTTGCCCTGCCTTCAGTGCAGGTCGGCAAGACTGCCTGGCCTGCACGGGCGGCCATGCTGCGCGGCCAGTCGCCGCCAGCCGATCCTTTCCCGCCGAGATCCTGACCTTCTGACCGTCGATTGAATGTCGCGTGTCGCCGCGTGCTTCTGCGCGCGGCTGTTGGAAGGAAAGTCCCATGTCGAACATCGAAGGCCACAAGGCCGGTCGCGGACTCGCGATCGCATCGGTTGCCGCCCTGGTCGGGATCGTGGCCGGTGCGGGCGCCATGCTGTGGCTGCGCGGCGACCTGCCGCTCGCCGTGACCATGCCCTCGCCCGCGAGCGCCCCGACGACCGGCCCCTGCGGCGGCAAGGTCAAGTATTACCGCAATCCAATGGGCGCGCCCGACACCTCGCCGGTGCCGAAGAAGGACTCGATGCAGATGGATTACATCCCCGTCTGCGAGGACGAAGGCGCATCGGAGGACGGCAGCGTCGTCAAGGTGAGCCTCGACAAGGTGCAGCGGCTGGGCGTGCGCAGCGAGGCAGTCGAGGAGCGCGCGCTGTCCCGCACCGTGCGCGCCTTCGCGACCGTGCAGTACGACGAACGCCGCCAGACGGTGATCGCGCCCCGGTTCGGCGGCTGGATCGAAAAGCTCCACGTCAACGCCACCGGCGACGTCGTGACCACCGGCCAGAAGCTGTTCGAGGTCTACAGCCCGGAACTGAACGTGCTGCAGCAGGAATTCATGCTGTCGCGCGGCACACAGGGCAGCGCCGACAATCGCCTGCGCAACCTCGAATATCCCGAGAGTGACCTGGAAAGGCTGCGCCGGGGCGAACGCCCGCCGCGCACCATCGCCGTGCCGGCGCCGGCGGCCGGCACGGTGATCGAGAAGATGGCGATCGAGGGCATGCGCTACCAGCCGGGCGAGACGCTGTTCCGGATCGTCGATACCTCGACGATGTGGGTGCTGGCCGAGGTCTACGAGCAGGATCTCGCCTTCGTGAAAGCGGGCGACATGGCCAAGGTCGCGGTCAACGCCTGGCCCAACCGGCCCTTTCCCGGCCGCGTCACCTTCATCTACCCCGGCGTCGGCAAGGAAAGCCGCACGGCACGACTGCGCATCGAGGTCGCCAATCCCGACGGGCTGCTGCGCGCCGACATGGCGGCCACCGTCGAGATCGAGGCGCCGATCCCCGGCCGCTGGGTCGCCGTTCCCGACTCGGCGGTGATCGACAGCGGCAAGCGCCAGATCGTGCTGGTCGAGCGCGGCGAAGGCCGTTACGAGCCGCGGCCGGTGAAGCTCGGCGCCCGCGTGCCGGGCTACGTCCAGGTGCTGGAGGGGCTGAAGCCGGGCGAGAGGGTTGTCACCTCGGCCACGTTCCTGATCGACGCCGAAAGCAACCTGCGGGCCGCGCTCGCAGCGTTCACCGCGGGAGACGGCAAATGATCGCCGAGGTCATTCGCTGGTCGGCGCGCAACCTGCTGCTGATCTTCATGGCCACCTTCGCTCTCACCGGCGGCGGACTCTATGCGATCGGCCGCATCTCGCTCGACGCTATCCCCGATCTCTCCGATATCCAGGTTATCGTCTACACCGAGATGCCGGGCCAGGCGCCGCAGGTGGTCGAGGACCAGGTCACCTATCCGCTGACCACGGCGATGCTGGCGGTGCCGCGCAGCCGTGCCGTCCGCGGCTTCTCGTTCTTCGGCGTGTCGTTCGTCTACGTCATCTTTGAGGACGGTACCGACATCTACTGGGCGCGCAGCCGCGTGCTCGAGTATCTGAATTCGGGCACCATGAAGCTGCCGGCCGACGTCAAGCCGACGCTGGGGCCCGACGCCACCGGCGTCGGCTGGGTCTATCAATACGTCGTGGTCGGCGCCAACCGCACGCTGGCTGAGCTGCGCTCGCTGCAGGACTGGTACATCCGCTTCGGTCTCGCCAAGGCCGAGGGCGTGGCCGAGGTGGCGAGCGTCGGCGGCTTCGTGCGGCAATACAACGTCGTGGTCGATCCGGTGAAGCTGCGCGGCTTCGGCGTGCCGCTGGCCCGGGTGATCGCTGCGATCCGCGCCTCCAACCGCGAGGTCGGCGGCCGGGTCGTCGAGATGGCCGAGACCGAGTTCATGGTGCGTGGCCGCGGCTATATCAAGAGCATCGCCGACCTCGAGCAGATCGTGCTGCGCGCCGACGGGGCAGTGCCGGTGCTGCTGCGCGACGTGGCGCGGATCGAGTTTGGTCCGGACGAGCGGCGCGGCGTCACCGAACTCGACGGCGAGGGCGAGGTGGTGAGCGGCATCGTTCTGCAGCGCTTCGGCCAGAACGCGCTCGACGTCATCGCCAACGTCAAGGCCAAGCTGAAGGAGATCGCCCCGGGCCTGCCCGAGGGCATCCGCATCGAGCCGGTCTACGACCGTTCCGACCTCATCCATCGCGCCATCGAGACCTTGATCCATACGCTGATCGAAGAGAGCATCGTTGTGGCGGTGGTCTGCTTCGTGTTCCTGCTGCACGTGCGCTCGGCGCTGGTGGCGATCATCACCCTGCCGGTTGGCATCCTGATGGCGTTCCTCGCCATGCACCTGCTCGGCATTGGTTCCAACATCATGAGTCTCGGCGGTATCGCCATCGCCATCGGCGCCATGATCGATGCCGCCATCGTCATGATCGAGAACGCCCACAAGCACCTGGAGCGCCTGAAGCCTGGCCAATCGCGGGCCGAGGCAATCATCGAGGCCGCCGTCGAGGTCGGACCGGCGCTGTTCTTCAGCCTGCTGGTGATCACCGTGTCGTTCCTGCCGATCTTCACCCTGGAGGCACAGGAGGGCCGGATGTTCAAGCCGCTGGCCTGGACCAAGAGTCTGGCGATGGCGGCGGCGGCACTGCTGTCGATCACCCTGGTGCCGGCGTTGATGCTGATTTTCGTGCGTGGACGCATCCTGCCGGAACACCGCAATCCGGTGAACCGGGTGCTGATCTGGCTCTACCGCCCGGCGATCCGGCTGGTGTTGAAGGCACGCCTGCTCACGATCGCCGTGGCACTCGCCGTGCTGGGCGCAACGGCATGGCCGGCGATGAAGCTCGGCACCGAATTCATGCCCGCTCTCGACGAAGGCACGCTGTTCTACATGCCGACGACGCTGCCGGGCCTCTCAGTCACCAAGTCGGCCGAACTGCTGCAAACCCAGGACAAGATCATCCGGTCGTTCCCCGAGGTGGCCTCGGTTTACGGCAAGAGCGGTCGCGCAGGTACGGCAACCGACCCCGCGCCGCTGGAAATGTTCGAGACCGTCATCAACCTCAAGCCCAAGGCGCTGTGGCGGCCGGGCATGAACGTCGATGGGCTGATCGCCGAGTTGGACCGCGCGCTGCAGTTCCCCGGCGTCAGCAACGCCTGGACCATGCCGATCAAGGCCCGCACCGACATGCTGGCTACCGGCATCCGCACGCCCGTC
>JABMNB010000485.1 GCA_013205335.1 Rhodospirillales bacterium | reverse complement strand
GATGGCGCAGCACGTGAAGGATCGCGAACTCCGTCATCATCGGATCGCCATCCGGCGCGCCGGTGCGCACCATAGGAATGCCCTCGGGCAGGTCGGGGCTGGCGACCAGGTGATCGACGCCGGCCAGCATCGAGCCGATGAGTCTTAGCCGCGGGAAGCGCTTCAGCTCGGCCAGCGGCATCTTGCTGACGAAGGCGAACTCGATGTCGGAGGCGTCGCCGGCGTCCGGCCACAGGCGGACTTCGACGTCGGGCAGGACCTCGTGCAACGCGGCGCGCCATGCATCGGGCGCGCCCGACATGGGGTTGAGCAGCAAAACCATCGCCAGCGTCCTACTTGATCGGCGAGAAGTGGACGGGCTTCAGTATCTTGTTCTCCTGGCTCTTGAACACGCCCGCGTTCGCTTCCTTGAAGGCCTTCCAGGCGGGGTCCTTCTCCATGCGCGAGCGGCGCGCGTCGCGATCGTCCAGGCTGTCGTAGGCCCAGAGATGGACGACCTGGTTCAGCGGGCCGATGTCGGTCACGAAATAGCCGACCAGACGCTCGAGATATTGCTGCTGCACGCCCAGCGCCATCTTCTCGTAGCGGTCGACGAATTCCTGCAGCCGGCCGTGATGCGTGACGTAGGTACGGTGATCGATGATCATGATTTTTCCTTCGGATGCCTATTCAACCTTGATGCCCGACGCCTTGACGATCGGTGCCCAGAATTCCATCTCGCCGAGATAGAAGGCCTTTGCCGTGTCCGGCGTCGACTGGATCAACTCGATGCCCATGCCCTTGGTCTTCTCGATGAAGTCGGGATGCGCCACCGCCTTGTTGGCCGCGGCGTTCAGGATCTCGACGATCGGGCGCGGCGTGCCGGCCGGCGCGAACAGCATGCTCCATGTGCGGACCCGAAACGGGAAGCCCGCCTGCTCCTGCACCGTCGGCACGTCGGGCAGCGAGGCCAGGCGCTGCTCGGAGCCGATGCCCAGCAGGGTGATCCGGTTGGCATCGAGGAAGCCCTTGGAGGTGGCGACCGTGTCGATCAGGAAGGCATGGCGCCCGGCCAGCAGGTCCTGCATCGCCGGCGCATTGCCGCGATAGTTGACCTGCAGCGCGTCGCCGCCCGCGCGCTGGATGAACAGATAGCTCATCAGGTGGCCGTTGCTGCCTGTGCCGGCGGTCGCATAGGAGTACTTGCCCGGCTCCTTGCGCAGCATCTCGATCAGTTCCTTGATGTTCTTCGCGCCGCCGATCGGCGCCACGAGGATCATCGGGATGGTCTGGAAATGCGCGACCGGCTCCAGTCCCTTGACCGGATCGTAGGGCAGCTTGTCGTAGAGCGCCGGCACCGTGCCCATGTTCGAATTGCCGACCAGCAACGTGTAGCCGTCGGGGTTGGCGTCGGCCACGATCTGCGAGGCGATGTTACCGGCGACGCCGGGCTTGTTGTCGACCACGACCTGCTGGCCCAGCGTCTCGCTCATGCGGCTGGCCAGCATGCGGGCGGCGACGTCGGTCGAGCCGCCGGGCGGGAAGCCGACCACCAGGCGGATCGACCTGTCGGGAAACGCGCCTTGCGAGAATGCCGGCGACACCAAGCCCGCCGGTGCGGCCGCGACCGCAGCGCCCATGGCCAGCGCACGACGGCGACCAATGGGGCGACCAATGCCCTTCATGCTTTCCTCCTTGTCGGTTCTTGTTAGGACCGACGTTGCCGGAGGGGAGTCTTCTATCCAAGCGGCGACGGCATCGCGTTGCACGCCGTGCAACGGTCCGCCGAACCGACTGCCCTAGCCCCTGGCCCGCTCGGTCTGCTGGCCGAGGGCGGCGATGGCCGTCGCCACGATCGCCGGTGCGTTGAGGCCGCGTATGTTCAAAAAACAGAAACGACCGACAGACCAGTCAGTTAGGCGGCTTCGCCTAGCGGTTCGTTCGGTGGCCCCGTACAATTTCCAGACGGCCCGTGATGCCGTCGTCGAGAGTCGGGGCAGGGGGCGGTTATGGATTGGGCGCGCATCCTGGCCTACGTGACGGGGACGGTGG
>JABMNB010000484.1 GCA_013205335.1 Rhodospirillales bacterium | reverse complement strand
TTCAAGCAGCCGCGCGGCAAGGAGATCTTCCTCGAGCTGGTCGCCCAGGCCGACGTGCTGATCGAGAATTTCGCGGCGGGCGTGATGGACCGATTGGGCCTCGGCTACGACGTGCTGAGCAAGCTCAACCCGCGCCTGGTCTATGGCGGCAGTTCGGGCTTCGGCCTCGACGGTCCCTATCGCGACCTCGCCGCCATGGATGTCACCATCCAGGCGATGAGCGGCATCACCAATGCGACGGGCGACGCCGACGGCCCGCCCACGAAAGCTGGCGCCGCGGTGTGCGACTTCCTGGCTGGCATCCATCTCTGCGCCGGAATCCTCGGTGCCCTCGTGCAGCGCGAACGCACGGGTAAGGGCCAGCGGGTCGAGGTTGCCATGCACGAGGCCGGCGCGATCTCGATCGCCTCGGCGCTGGGCGCGGTGATGGACGGCGACAAGAACGTGCCCGACCGTACCGGCAATCGGCACCCGGCACTCGCGATGGCGCCCTACAACACCTATCGCTGCAGCGATGGCTATGTCGCGATCTTCACCTCGGCGGAGAGGCACTGGGTGTCGATGTGCGAGATGCTGGGCCGCGAGGACTGGCTGGCGAATCCCGACCTCGCGACCACGCCCGGGCGTGCGAAGAACATGGACCTGATCGACGACACGGTCGGCGCCTGGACGATCACGAAGACCAAGGACGAGGTGCTGGCGCTGCTCAACACCGCGCGCGTGCCGTGTGCCCCGGTGAAGACCGCGCGCGAGGTCGCCTACGACCCCCATCTCGAAGCGCGCGGCTTCTGGGTCGATGTCGACCATCCGCGCCGCGGCAAGACCCGCGTGCCGATCTCGCCCATCCGGCTCCACACCGGCGGCAAGTCGGAGATCAGTCGCCCGGCGCCGACCCTGGGCCAGCATACCGATGCGGTGCTGGGCGAGCTGTTGGGGATCAAGGCCGACGAGCTGGTGCGCCTGCGCGCCGACGAAGTCACCGTGCCCGTGACGGAACGCAGGAAGAAGTAAGACACTCAGACTCCTCTCCCCCGATAGGGGGAGAGGCTGGGTGAGGGGGTTGCGCATGAACGCCTCGACTCGCCCCCTCACCTAGCCTCTCCCCCTAGCGGGGGAGAGGAACATGAAGAGAGAAAGAGGAAACGCCCCATGCCGATCATCGATTCACAGGTCCACGCCTACGAGGCCAACACAACGCAGCGGCCGTGGGCCACGATCCCGAACTGGCCCGCGCACGTGACCGGCGACGAGATGGTCGCGGCGATGGACAGAGTGGGCGTCGACGGCGCGATCATGATCTCGCCCTTCGCGACGTACCGCTACGACGGCAGCTACGCCGAGGAAGTGGCGCGCCGTCATCCAAACCGCATGGCGATCGTCAAGCCGGTCGATCCCGACGACGAGAACGTCGCGGACGTGGTCGCGAAGTGGAAGGAGACGAAAGGAGCCGTCGGCATCCGCATCTTCCTGCGCGAAGAAGAGAAGCGCGGCGCCGACCATCACGGCCTCGACCGCATCTGCAAGGCCGCCGTGGACTACGACCTGCCACTCAACTTCCTGTTCTGGAGCCGCGTCGACGAAGGCATGCGGATCATCGACCGCCATCCCAACACGCGCTTCATCGTCGACCATCTCGGCCTGCTGCAGCCGCGCGTCCCGCCCGCACCAGCCGAGCCCTGGGCCGACCTGCCGAAAATCCTCGATCTCGCGAAACGCCCGAACGCCGTGATCAAGGTCAGCGGCGCCTGCACGCTCTCGAAGCAGCCCTATCCCTTCCCCGACATCTGGGATCCGCTGAAGCGTATCTTCGACGCCTGGGGCTTCGAGCGCTGCCTCTGGGGCACCGACTGGACGCGCGCCTTCGTCGTCGTGAACTACGAGAATGCCGTGAAGCCGTTCCTGGAGACGAAGACCCTCAGCGACAGCGAACGCGCGATGCTGATGGGCGGCGCCTGCGCCAAGGCCTACGGCTGGTCGCCGAAGAGGTAAAAGCTCAGTCGTCCTGAGCGAAGCGAAGGACCTGACAGATCGACCACCGGACTCCCTGGCGAGCGCGAGATCCTTCGCTTCGCTCAGGATGACAAGAGAAGAGCGCGGCATGCGACGGCCGCGCTCGTTTCAATTTTATCACGCCGTCGAACGAACCAGCTTGCCGGGACGGGCGCCGGTCTCGACGCCCTTCTCGAAGATCGGCGTGCCGGAGCAGATCGTCATGTCGTAGCCGTCGACGCTCTGGACCAGGCGGCGACCGCCGGCCGGCAGGTCGAAGATCATCTTCGGGCTGTGCAGCGTCAGGCCGTCGAAGTCGATGACGTTGACGTCGGCCTTCTTGCCAACTTGCAGGCGGCCGCGGTCCTTGAAGCCGTAGAAGTCGGCGGTGCTGCTGGTCATGCGCTTGACGACGAACTCCAGGCCGAGGCGCGGGCCGCGGGTGCGGTCGCGCACCCAGTGCTGCAGCATCGAGGTGTTGAGCGAGGCATCGCAGATCACGCCGCAATGCGCGCCACCGTCGGACAGGCCGAGGATGGTGTGCGGATCCTCGATCAGCTCGCGCACGACCTCGAGATCGCCGTGCACATAGTTGGTGACGGGGAAGTAGACCATGCGGTTCTCGGCCCCGACCAGATAGTCGTAGCAATATTCCTGCGGCGTCACGCCCGCGGCCGCGGCCAGCGCCTCGATGCTGCGCTCCGGCGCGGGCTCGTAGTCCGGTCTGTCGCCGAGCGGATACATGCGGTCCCAGCGCGTCGCGATCTGGCGCGACAGCGGCGGCAGCACCTCGAGCAGGCGCGGCGAGGCCTCCTGCGACAGGATCAGGCGACGCACCTCGGGAGTGCGCAGCCTGGCCAGCATCTCGGCCGGCGGCAGATGGGCGAGATCCGCATAACCCTCGCGCAGGCCGAACGGATTGAGCGAGGTGTTGAGGCCCAGCGTCAGGCCCACGGGGCGCCCCGCGACCTGGGCATAGAGCGGCAGGTTGTCGGCGCGGCAGGCACGCACGCCCTCCATCAGGCGCTGGTAGCGCTTCGGATCGTAGCCGCGATCGGTCAGCAGGAACCAGACCGGCCGGCCGCTGTGTTTGGCGACCTCGCGAATCCAGCTCCATTCCGCCTTCTCGTCGTTGAAGTCGGACAGGAAGCCGAAGGTACCGCGACCGGCGCGGCCCATCGCCTTGCCGATCGCGATCAGTTCCTCGTGCTCGGCATAGCGGCCGGGCACCAGGTCGCCGGCCAGGGTCTTGTGCTGGTCGGTGCGGCTGGTGGTGAAGCCGACGGCGCCGGCCTTCAGCGCTTCCTCGGTGAGCCGCGCCATCAGCTCGATGTCCTCGGCGGTCGCCATCTCGCGCTTGATGGCGCGCTCGCCCATGGCATAGACGCGCAGCGGATGATGGGCGACCTGGGCGCCGATATCGATGGTGCGCGGCAGGCGCTCCAGCGCGTCGAGATATTCCGGGAAGCTCTCCCAGTCCCACTTGAGGCCCTCGGTCAGGGTGATGCCGGGGATGTCCTCGACCCCCTCCATCATCTCGATCAGGGCCTTCTGGTGCTCGTTCCGCACCGGCGCGAAGCCGACGCCGCAATTGCCGAACACGAGGGTCGTGGCGCCATGCCACGAGGACGGCGCCAGCACGGGGTCCCAGGTGGCCTGGCCGTCATAGTGGGTGTGGACGTCGACCCAGCCCGGCGTGACCAGTCGTCCCTCGGCCTTGACCACGCGCTTAGCCAGACCCGCCTTGCCGCCGACCTGGACGATCCTGTCGCCGTCGATTGCGACGTCGCCCTGGAACGCCGGCGCGCCCGTGCCGTCGACAATGGTGCCGCCCCGGATGACGATGTCGTGCATGGCCTGTCCCGCTGCTTCTGTAATGGGACGGCAAGACTTTCACACCCGGCCGGGCGCGGAAAGCCCGGAGCCATGCATTACAGGCGTGCTCCCATTCTGAGGGCAGCGAAACACGTAGAGTCTTTCCGCTTCGAATCGACCCGCACCACCTCATCCTGAGGAGCGGCCGCAGGCCGCGTCTCGAAGGATCGGCAACAGGCG
>JABMNB010000483.1 GCA_013205335.1 Rhodospirillales bacterium | reverse complement strand
GAATGGGTTTCCATGCCCGGACTCTCTTTTCTGCTTCAATCATTTGCGCAGGAGTCATGCGGGCAGCCAGGGTCGCGAGGTCTTTTCTGGCCTGGTCCAGCCGGTCCTGGTTCTTCGCCGTGTAGCGGTCGATCGAGAGCTTGATCCACTTGTAGGCCTCGACATCGTCGCGCGGCGGGGTGCCCTCCCCGAAGCCCAGCATGAAACCGATATTGTTCTGCGCTCGCGCGTAGCCTTGCTTGGCGGCAGCAAGATAGAGCCGGGCGGCCTCGTTGAGATTGCGGGGGACACCGTCGCCGCTCCAGTACATGGCGCCGAGCAGCGTTTGCGCCTCGGCGTCGCCCTTGCCGGCCCACACCTTCCAGATGCGCACGGCGGTTGCCATGTCCTTGCGCTCGTAGGCTCCCGCCGCCTGGCGCATCTGTTCTTCGAATGATTGCGCCATCGAAGGCGCCGTCATGGCCGAGACGAGGAGGACCAGCAGGGTCGACAGGGCGGTTTTCATGGGAAAAGGATATCATGAGGCCGCCTCCATTCGACAGGCCTGCAGAGAAACCACCGTGAGAGCCAGAAGACTCCTGTAACGCAACGGGACGGGCGGGAGCGGCGTCAGGCGTTCTGTTTCCAACCACACGCAGATGCAGAGCAGCAGCACGATCCGCACGCCGGCCGCGCCGAAACTCGAGGCCACGTCGGGCCGACCGATACAGAGAGGACAGATATTTGCCGCCCTCGAACAGGCCGGTGGCCATGAGCGCGCCGACGGCAACATCGCGCCAGCGGATCGGCGCGGCGGGCAGCACCTCACACATGTGCGCGAACATCCAGGAGATGAGCGCGACCGATATCGCCAGATCGGCGGCCTGCACGAGACCCGTCATGCGCTACCCGCGCGGCATTCTGTCCGAACACCAGGCGGGCAACGGCGCGGCAAATGCATCAAGACTTAAAACGCTCCCCTGCGGACGTGGTTATGACATGCTTAGACACCAGCATTCGGACAGAGGCCTTTTCAGGATTTCAACATGACCCGCTCCAGCCGCCGTCTGGTCCTTGCCGCCACTCTGGCCCTGATCGGTCCGTTGCCCGCGTTCGCGCAGTCCGCTGCCGATGGTCCCCAGAAAGTCGAGATCCTGCTCGACTGGAAGGCGCTGCCGACCTACGCCGGCTTCTTTCTCGCTCGCGAGATGGGTGCCTTCGAACGGCGCGGCCTGGAAGTGACGTTCGCCGAGACGCAGGGCGCGATCTCGTCGGCGGAGCTGATCGGCTCAGGCAAACAGTATTGGATCGGCTCGTCGAGCGGCATCGCCACCGCCATCGCCCGTTCCAAGGGGCAGCCGATCAAGAGCCTCGCCGTCTACTACGCCAAGACGCCAACCGTGATCTACACGCGCGGCGAGGATCGCATCACCCATCCCCGCGATCTCTACGGCAAGACGCTGGGTCTGGTCCCGGGCAGCATCACCAACGAGGAGTTCCGCGCCCTGGTCGCCGCCAACAAGCTCGACCGCAGCAGGATCAAGGAGACGACGGTGACCTGGAAGGCCTACGACCTGATCGACAAGAAAGTCGATGCCCTGATCGATTATGACGAGATGGCGCCGGCCGAGTTGATCGCCGAGGGCCGCCGAATCACGATGGTGCGGCTGGCCGACTTCGGCGTGAAAACCTACAGCCTGAACCTCATCGTGAACGACGCCGCATGGGCCGATCCGGACAAGCGAGAGATCGCGCGCAAGGTCGTGGACGCCGTCCAGGAGGGCTACAATTCGGTGCGGGAACGACCAGGCGACGCCGCCTTGAACTTCTCCCGCCTCTTCCCGCGCCTGGCGCCGCGCTACGTCGACCGCAGCATGGCGACGGTATCGCAGCAGCTCTCAGGCCCGCCCACCGGGCAGCAGACGCGAGCGGGCTGGGAAGCGACGCTCAAGACGCTTGAGCAGCTCGGCCTGCTGGCGCAACCGATCACGGTCGACGACGTGGCGATCCTCGACTGAGAAGATCCCGGGTCCTGGGAATCGTCGTCGCAGGCGGGGTAAGCTCCACCGCCTGCGGAGGGCCGAAGGCGCGTGGTTGAAGACCGGTCCTTCACCCCCGCCCGCCAAGGACCGCCTACCAACCCCACAGCAGTTGCCGTGAGATCCAGCCTCGTAACCCGCCGTCACGCTGAACCTTGACCCAGCCGCTCCTGCGCTCGAGCGTCCTCAGCGTATCGCCATAGAAAAACCTGCCGATGATCCGGCTGCTCGTCGTCGGCTGGCTCCGCATATTGGCCACCTTGACCTTCACGACGTGATACGGCGTGGGGCTGGTCAGCTGCCGAAGAATCCAGCCCTTGTCGTTCTCGAAATCGCGGACTTCCAGCCAGTTGCGATGCCGTCCGACGACTCTGAGGGGAAAGCCTCGGCCCAGCACCCATTCCGCAGAATACTGCGCTCCCGGGCCGGTGCGCAGATTCACCTCCTCGCGCGAGACGCTGACCATCTGCTGGGCGACGGCGTGCCGCACATCAAGCGTAAGGGTTCCCGCAAGGAGGACAATCAGGCAATAACGCGCGAAGATCATTCGCAGGATTTCCTTCCCCGAGAGGTCTGAGAACCTGCCGCCCCCGGTCTGTACGGTTGGGTCGGTGGGCGTCGACGGGACTACTGTCGTCCGATTACGACTCCACGTCACCCGCTTGACGGGCTGCCTCGGGCCGGTCCCGTTGGTTCGCACCTTATTCAAATCGGCCGACGCAGGCTATATTCGACGCCTCATTGGAAGGATTGCCGGTATGCAGGAACAGAAAATCATCGGTCGCCGCGAGGGCGCCGTGGGTCACGTCGTCTTCAACAATCCGGCGAAGCTCAACGCGGTGTCGCTCGACATGTGGGACGGCTTCGTCAGCATCCTGAAGGACTTCGCCCAGGATCCGGAGATCCGTTGCCTGGTCGTCAGCGGGTCGGGCGGCAAGGCCTTCGTCTCCGGCGCCGACATCTCAAAGTTTGAAAGCGAACGCGCCAACGCCGAAGCGCAGGTGCGCTACGACGCCATCTCCAAGGAAGGCTACGAGGCGCTCTACGACTTCCCCAAGCCGACCATCGCCAGGATCACCGGCTATTGCATCGGCGGCGGCATGAACCTCGCGGCCTGCTGCGACCTGCGCTACTGCAACGAGGGCGCGCGCTTCGGCGTGCCGGCCGCCAAGCTCGGCCTCGGTTACGGCTTCCTGCGCATCGAGCGCTTCTCGCGCATCGTCGGCCTGCCGCGCGCCATGGAGTTCCTGTTCACCGCCAAGCAGTATTCCTCGAAGGAGGCCTATGACATGGGCCTGGTGCACGGCGTCGCCGCCGATGCCGAACTGGACGCCATGGTCGACGGCATCACTGGCGCCATCGGCCAGAACGCGCCGCTGACGATCGCGCTGGCCAAGGCGGCGGCGCGCGAGATCGCCAAGCCCGAATCGAAGCAGGACCACGCGAAGCTCGACAGGATGGCCGAGGCCTG
>JABMNB010000482.1 GCA_013205335.1 Rhodospirillales bacterium | reverse complement strand
GAGTTGACTCAGCATGCGGATCCTGTCTCGAAGTTTGAATTTCCGGGAGACGATGCGCACGGCTCCGGCGGCGCCGCGGGCCGCGGAGGGGTTTCGCTTGGCGACGACAGAAGCGTATGCGAGCACAACGCGTATCTTCACTTCGATCGGAGCACCTTCGATGATCGAAAGCGCCTGTCGCAATTTTGAATCTCGAGCGACGACCTCAGCCACCTCGCCGAGAGCTTCGAAGCGGGCTCGCCTGCCCCTGACTCCGGAGCCCTGATCGATCAAGGCGGTCTTAAGAGCGCCGTCCATATCGCCGATAATCGCCTGGGCCCTGGCCAGCGAGCCCACAGGCCGATGCCTGAAGCGACCCTCTCCCGAACGCTTGCAGAGCTTAGACAATGCGACAGACTCATCGCGAAGAAGATCAACGAGAGATTCGAGCTGTTTCTCGCCCCCCAGCGCACAACACGCATGACAAAGCGTCAGTATCGTAACTATCGCCAACCTTGCGAACATACCAAGGCGTCCCCAGATTCCGGCCGGTACAGGAAAGGCTCCGGCGGCGCCGCAGCCCGATAACCTTCGCTTTCATTATCGCCAGTTCGATCACCGGCGGCAAATCCAAATTCTCAATTCGGTTGCTCAAAGCTGCGCGGCGCCTACAATTTCCTTGCGTCCATGAGCGAGGCCGATCGCGCCAGGGGCGTGGTCGGCTGGTCGTCAGGCAACCATGCGCAGGGACTGGCCGAGGCGGCACGACTGCTCGGCACGAAAGCCACCATCGTGATGCCGGCCGATGCGCCGGCGCTCAAGGTCGCCAACACGCGCGCCAGCGGCGCCGAGATCGTGCTCTACGACCGTGTGAAGGACAGCCGCGAAGAGATCGGCCAAGGCATCGCAGCCAGAACAGGGGCCACCATCGTGCCGCCCTACGATCATCCGTGGATACTCACCGGCCAGGGCACGACAGGCCTCGAGATCGCCGAACAGGCCAGGGCGCTGGGCATCACCCTCGACGCGGTCGCCGCGCCCTGCTCGGGGGGAGGGCTGGCAACCGGCGTGGCGCTGGGCGTCAAGGGCATCAGCCCGACGACGACCGTCCATGCCGGCGAACCTGCCGATTTCGACGATCTTGCCCGCTCGCTCGCGTCGGGCACCAAACAGAAGAACGAGAAGCTCTCCGGCTCGATCTGCGACGCGCTGCTGGCGCCGACCCCCGGCGACATCACCTTCCCGCTGGCGCAGCAGCTTCTGGGACCCGGGCTCGTCGTCTCGGACGAGGAAGTGCTGGACGCCATGGAAGTGGCCTTCCGCGAGTTCAAGCTGGTGCTCGAACCGGGGGGCGCCGTGGCGCTGGCCGCGGCGCTCACGGGGAAGCTGCCTGTGAAGGGCCGCGCCGTTGCCGTCGTCTGCTCGGGTGGCAATGTCGACCATGCCACGTTCAAGCGGGCGCTGGAGCGGGCGGGGCAAGCCGCCGCATGACGATGTCGCGGCGCAACCGCCGCGAATGGCGGATCATCTTATGGATCAGCCTGGCCAGTGCCGTTCTCAGCGCCTACTTCGGCCAGGCCGTGGCTCCCGCCGAGGAGCCCCTGTTGACGGGCGTCCTGCAGGGCATACTCACGTCGCTGCTGATCGCCACGCCGATCACGGTCTTCGAAGTGCGCCGCGCGCGCATCAACTCGCTTGGCTGGATGCGTCGCCTGCCGCTTGCCGGCTATTTCCTCGTCAAGGTCGCGTTCTATTGCGTCGTCATCGTCGCCGGCCTGATCCTGTCGCGCCTCCTGATGTCGATCGGCACCCCACGGGTCACTATCTTCGATTCGATCTTTCGCAATTCAGTCCTTTTCGCCATCGGCATGTCGGTGTTCGGCAACCTCGTCGTCGAGACGGGCCGCCTGCTGGGCTTCGGCACACTGAAGCACCTGTTGGTCGGGCGCTATGCCCGGCCCCGAAGCGAGCAGAAGGCGTTCCTGCTGATCGACATGAAGGATTCGACCGGGCTTGCGGAGAAACTGGGCGCGATCCGCTTCCACGAGCTGCTAAACGCCTTCTTCCGCGATGTCGCCGACGCCGCGATCGAATGCGATGCGGAAATCCACAAGTACGTGGGCGATGAGGTGATCCTCACCTGGCCCGCGGGGCCCGCGCTCAAAGAGGGCGACTGTCTCGCCTGCCCGTTCCTCGCCCGCCAAAACATCGCCCGCAATGCTGCGCGCTACCGCGACCGGTTCGGGGCGGTTCCCGAGTTCCGGGCGGCCCTGCATTGCGGCGAGATCGTCGCCGGCGAAATCGGCGACGTCCGCCGCGAGATCGCCTATGTCGGCGACACGCTGAACGTGGCCGCGCGTCTGCTCGAAGCCTGCAAGAGTCTCGGTCTTGACGTATTGGTGTCTGCCGAGTTGCTGGCCCAGGTCCGCCTTCCGCCCGACCTGCAGGCCGAGCGGCTGCCGACGCTGACGATCCGCGGCCGGGACGCGCCGCTGGAAATTGCCGTGCTATCGCTGCGCGTCGGCCAGACTCAGGCCTGAAGCCTTTTCGCCGATCATCATGCAGGCCGCGTTGGTGTTGCCCGAAACCAGGGTCGGCATCACCGTAGCATCGGCGATTCGCAATCCGGCGATTCCATGCACTCGAAGCTGGGGATCGACCAGCGATCCGCGGTCGTGCCCCATATGGCGCCGGCCCGGCCTCGAGCAGCAGGACGGGCGCCGCCTTGCCGTCAGGCGGTCTACGATGGGGCCACCAGCGGACCCCGCCCCTACGACGACAAAATCGAACTCACCCATCCCGGTGCTTGCGAGGTGACTTCACCCACGCGAGCAAGCTGCCCAGAATGCCCTTCGGCAGGAAGATGATGAACAGGACAAGCAGCACGCCGTAGACCAGATTGTCCCAGCCGACGGCCTTGGTTCCGAAGCCGACACGCAGGACCTCGGCCAGCATGATGGTGATTATGGCGCCGATCGTCGGTCCCAGCGCCACGTAGATTCCACCCACCACGGCCGCGAACACCATCTGCAGCGAGACCGCGATTCCGCTCACGGTATCGGGTGAGATGAACATCTGATATTGGCCGTAGAGTGCGCCCGCCAACGCCGTCATGACGGCGCTGATCACGGTGATGCGCAGCTTCTCGGCCGTTACGTTGACGCCTGCGGCCGCCGCAGCGTCCTCGTCTTCCGAGATCGCCTCCATCGCGTACCGGCTCATGCTGCGATCGATCCAGTACCATACCGCCAGGCCGCCAGCCCATACCCCGAGCGCGATCAGGTACCAGACGATCTTGTCATCGAACTGCAAGGCAAGGATATGGCTGCCCTTGGTGCGCTCCGGTGTGTACCCCAGCGAACCGCCGGTATAGTCGCGGGTCGCGATGATGATCTGCAGCACGATGCCCGACAGAGCGAGTGTCACCAGCGCGAAATAGTGGCCGGTGATGCGGAAGCGGAAGCACGGGTAGGCCACGACCAGGGCCAGCGCGCCGGCGCAGAGCATGGCGACCGGGATGCCGATCCAGGGCGAGACGCCGAGATGATTCCACAAGAGCGTCGTCACATAGGCGCCGACGCCCATGAAGCCGCCATGGCCCAGCGACACCAGTCCGAAACGACCCATTATCGACCACGACGTGTAGGCGAACGACCAGATGAGGATCAGCACCATGATATGCAGATGGTAGGGGTCGCGATAGGCGAAGGGCAGCGCGACCAGCGCCGTCAGGCCGACAGCCCAGGCGAGACGGGTGTTCATGAGCGCTTCGCCAGCAGGCCGGCGGGCCGGACGAACATCATGACGATGAAGAAGGCGAAGGCCAGCACGTAGCCCCATTCGAGGTCGGAGAAGAGGCCGCCGAGCGAGATGATCTCGGCGAACAGGAAGGCGGCAACGAAGCCGCCGACGAAATTGCCAAGCCCGCCCAGCACACAGATCAGGAAGGTGATCGGCCCGAACGACAGGCCGACGAAGGGGTGGACGTCGTACTGCAGCACCAGCAGGCAGGCTGCGAGCCCGGCCAGCCCGCCGCCGAGGGCCGAAGTGATGAGGTAGATTTTCTTCGTGTCGACACCCATCAGCGCCATGATCTGGCGGTCCTGCGCGATCGCGCGGATCGCCGTGCCGGTGTAGGTCCGCGTCATGAAGAGATAGACAGCGACCATGCCGACCAGCGCCGCCCCGAACGCCAGCAGGCGGGCATAGCTGAAATGCATCTCGCCCAGCGCCAGCACCGGCAGACGGATGCCGAGATTGCGGAAGTCGATACCGAAAGCCACCGTCGCGAAGCTCTGCAGCACGAACAGAACGCCGCCAGTGGCGAGCAGCTGGTTGATCGGCGGCGCCCCCAGCAGCGGCTCGATCACCAGGAAGTGCAGCGCCGCCCCAAGTGCCGCGACCAGCAGGATGCAGAGCGGTGCCGCCACCCAGTACGGCAGATGATAGACGGAGAACAGGTAATACATGCCGTACATGCCGATCATCACCAGCTCGGCGTAGCAGATCCAGGTCACGTCGATCACGCCGAAGATCAGGTTCAGGCCGAGCGCCAGCAGCGCCAGGACCCCGCCCAGCAGGATGCCGTTGACCAGCGCCTCGAGCAGGTAGATGTCGAAAATTTCCATCATCGCCTCACCTAAACGCCGAGATACGCTTGCCGGATGGAATCGTCCGCCAGCAGATCGGCCGATGCGCCGGAGGCACGAATGGAGCCGGCCTCCAGGAGATAGGCGCGGTCCACGACCTTCAGCACCTGCTGCACGTTCTGCTCGACGATGAGCACCGTGAGACCACCGGCCCGGATGCGTTTCACCAGTTCGAACACCTGCTGCACCACGACGGGCGCCAGGCCGGCTGACGGCTCGTCGAGCAGCAGCAGCTTGGGGTCGCTCATCAGCGCGCGGCCTATGGCGCACATCTGCTGCTCGCCGCCCGACATCGTGCCGGCCAGCTGGTTGCGCCGCTCCTTCATGCGCGGGAACAGGTCGAACACGAAGTCCATGCGCTCGCGATAGCGCGCCCGCGCCTCGGGCATGTAGGCGCCCATGCGCAGATTGTCCTCGACACTGAGTCGCGGAAAAAGGCGGCGGTTCTCCGGCACATGCGCAATGCCGAGGCCGACGATGCGATGCGCCGCGGTTGCCAGTACGTCGGTGCCCTGCATACTGATCGACCCCTTGGTCGGGCGGATCAGGCCGGAGATCACGCGCATCAGTGTCGTCTTCCCGGCGCCGTTGGGGCCGATGACGCCCACAGCCTCACCCGCCTTGACGTCGAGGTCGACGCCGAACAGCGCCTGGAACCTGCCGTAGCCGGCGTCGATCGATCGGAGTTCGAGCATTGTCGCCGCCCCGTCAGCGCGTGGTCGGGCTGCCGCCCGCGGCAGCGGCGGCGGTGGCCTGCGTGGCGTGCGCGTCGGTGCCGAGATAGACCTCGATCACGCGGGGATCATGGGACACGGCGCTGGGCAGGCCCTCGGAGATTTTCTCGCCGTGATCCAGCACCATGACGCGGTCCACCACGCGCATCAGCACCCCCATGATGTGCTCGACCCATATGATGGTGATGCCGAGTTCGGTGCGAATCTTGCGCAGCATGTCGGCGGCCTGATTCATCTCGGTCTCGTCGAGGCCTCCCAGGCTCTCGTCGGCCAGCAGGAGCTTCGGGCCCGTGGCGATCGCTTTGGCGAGTTCCAGCTTCTTGAGTCCGGCCGCTCCCAGCCCATCGACGCTGGCGGCGCGATCGGTCTGCAGGCCGACCATGTCGAGCGCCCGCTCGGCGGCTTCCTCGGCCTTGGCCAGGCTGTGACTGCCCTGTCCATAATAGCCCGCCAGCGCCACGTTCTCGAAAATGGTCAGGCGCCGAAAAGGCCGCGGAATCTGGAACGTACGCCCGACGCCGCTGTTGATGATGCGGTACGGCGGCAGGCCCGCGATCTCCTTGCCGCCAAACCGGATCGACCCGGAGGTCGGCGGGAACGTGCCCGACAGCATATTGAAGATGGTGCTTTTGCCCGAGCCATTGGGGCCGATCAGGCCGAGAATCTCGCCCTGATCGACCTTGAACGACACGTTGTTAACGGCCGTGAAGCCGCCGAAACGCTTGACCAAACCCTCGACGACCAGCACGGCCCGCCCTCGTTCGTTGCAGCCGCGGCCTACTGGTTGCTGAAGCCCGAGGTCTTGGGCAGCGGCAGCACCGGTTCGCGCTGCTGCTGGCTCTTCGGCCACACCACGTACGACTTGTCGTCGACATACTGGATGATGACCGGGAACGACCGCTCGTTCTGGCCGGCGATCGGCGAGCCCTCGCCTGCGAACTTCACGCCGAAGCCCAGCATCGTACCGCCTTCCGGCATGTCGACCTCGAGGGCGGCCTTGCGCAGCGCGTCCGAGCTGATCCCGCCATGGTTCTTGATCGCGCGCGGCAGGACCTCGGTGAAGAACACGTACGAATTGGAAGCGGCCATGCCGACATGGGCCGAACGGATGGCGACGCCCGGCTTGATCTTGTCGAATTCCTCGCCGACCATCTTGATCACCGGCGGCAGCTTCGGATCGAGCGCCGCCTGGTTGGCCAACCAGATGGAGATCGGATCGATGTTGAACACGTAGTTCACATCGTTGCCCATGCCCTCCTTGAGCTTCTCGTAGACGCCGTAGCCCGCGCCATGACCAACCAGCGCGCCGAACTTCAAACCCTGCTCGCGCGCCTGGCGGGCAAACAGCGTGATGTCGGGGTTGTAGCCGGTGTGGAAGATCACGTCGGGACGGGCGCGCTTCAACTTGGTCACCAGTGCCGACAGGTCGGGCGCGGTTGCCGAATAGCCTTCCTTCATGACGATGTTGAAGCCGGCCTTCTTGGAGCCCGCCTCGTTGCCCTTGGCGACGTCGACACCGTACGCGCCGTCCTCGTGGATGATCGCCACGCGCATGTCCTTCGGCTCCTTGCCGAACTTCGCCTTGGCGTTCTGCTCGATCATGTCGGCGGCCATGAGGCCGAACTGCTGGCCGCTCGCCTGGGGTCGAAATACGTACTTCAGGTTCTTGTTCTCGACGACGCTCGTCGAAATGCAGGTCGTGATCCACATGAAGTTCTTGAGCTGCTCGACACGCGCCGCCACGGGCACGCATTGCGCCGAGGAAAAGAACCCCAAGAGGAGGTTGACCTTCTCCTGCTCGATCAGGCGCACCGCCTCGTTGATGGCCACGTCCGGCTTGCTCTGCGCGTCGGCGTAGATTGCCTCGATCTTGTAGCCCTCGACCCCACCCTGCTTGATGAAGTTGTCGATCATGATCTTGGCGCCGACGTACTGCAGTTCCGATCCACCGCCGGCAAGCGGTCCGGTCAGATCGTAGATGACGCCGATCTTGATCTTCTTTTCCTGGGCCTGGGCGGAGACCGCCATGCCCAACGCCGCGATGGCGGCGACCGCCCCACCCAAGAAATGGACAGCTCTACGCTTGAGCATGAATTCCTCCCATAGACTTCTAATATTTGTTGTCCCTATCACAGGGGCCGCGGGAGGTTCTGTCAAGCGTTTCGCGCTACCGGCCCTCTCCCGGCGTGAGAATCTCGAACATCATGCCTGCCGGTGGATCCATCATCGCGAACAGCGCACCAAGCTTCGGGATCTCGCCTTCGAGCTTCAACGCACCGCTCGCCAGAGCGTCGGGAATGGTGAGCTTCCGCATGACGATCTGGTCCATCGTGGCACGCGTCGTCGTGACGGAAACGTCGGCGTTCGCCGCCGTCTCGCCCATGCGATGCGTGAGCGTGCAGTGCTTCAGCGTCAGCACCAGCGTCTCGTCGCGGTCGGTGAAGCGCCAGTTGACGACCAGCGACTGTCCGGCCGCCTTCGTCGGGTCGAGGCGGATCGCAATCAGGTCGAAGAAGACGTCGCTGCTGAGCCCGGCGAGCGTGTCGGCGCCCATGCCGGGGCGCACCGGCATCTGGAAGACGCCGTGGCGCAGCTCCTGCGCGCCGTAAAGGAAGGCGTTGCGCCACGTGGCCGACTCCGCCTGGTAGCCCATCTGCTCGAGCGCATTGGCGCAGAGCCCGCGGGCCTCCTTGTTGTCCGGCTCGGCGTAGACGACCTCCTTCATGACCTGCGCCACCCAGCGGAACTCGCCCCTGGCGAAGTCGGCGCGCGCGCGCTCGATCACCGCGGCCGCACCGCCCATGTACTCGACGAACTTCCGCGCCGCCGGCGCCGGAGGCAGCGGGTTCAGGTTGCAGGGATTGGCGTCGTACCAGGACAGATAGCGTTGATAGACGGCCTTCACATTGTGGCTCACCGACCCGTAGTAGCCGCGCACGGCCCAGCGCTCGGCGAGACCCGGCGGCAGGTCGATCACCTCGGCGATCTCGGCCGGCCGCCAGCCGCGGTTCATGTAGCGCAGCGTCTGGTCGTGGATGTGCTTGTAGAGATCGCGCTGCGCCTCGAGGTAGTCGATGATCTTCGAGTTGCCCCAGGTCGGCCAGTGATGCTGGCCGATCAGCACCATGGTCTTCGGCCCGTACATCGCAATGGCATCGCCGATATACTTGGCCCAGATGCGCGGATCGCGCGCCACGGCGCCGCGCAACGGGATGAAATTGTGCAGCAAAGGACAGGCGTTCTCCGCCATGTTGAGCACGCCGAGCTGCGGATAGAACATGTGCATCTCGGCCGGCGCCTCGGTTTCCGGCGCGAGCTGAAAGACGAT
>JABMNB010000481.1 GCA_013205335.1 Rhodospirillales bacterium | reverse complement strand
GGTAAGTGGCGAGTTAGTTGATGAAATGAATGAGGAATTAGAGAAAGGTGACATTGAGGAAGCTAAAGTCATTGGCAAAGACCTTAAAGAAAACCTCACCAAAATCAATAATCACGGCAAGCGTGCCGATGCCATCGTCAAAGGTATGTTAGAACATAGCCGAGCCAATAAAGGAGAAAAAGCTCCGACCGACTTGAACGCCTTGGCTGATGAGTTTGTACGACTTTCTTATCATGGACTTCGAGCTAAAGACAAGAGTTTCAACGCTGACTTTAAACTGGAGCTCGATCCGGATTTACCAAAGGTAAATGTGGTGGCTTCGGATATCGGAAGAGTGATTTTGAACCTGGTGAATAATGGGTTTTATGCAGTCAATGAAAAAGCGAAATCAACCCCTCAGCCCCCTGAAGGGGGAGAAGGCTACAAACCAGAAGTAACTGTCAAAACAACGTTGATCAAGTCCCCTTCAGGGGATTTAGGGGTTCAACTCACCGTAAAAGACAACGGCCCCGGCATCCCGGATCACATCAAAGAAAAAATCTTTCAGCCCTTCTTTACCACCAAGCCGACGGGCGAGGGTACGGGTCTGGGGCTTTCGATCAGCTACGACATCGTCACGCAGCAGCATGGCGGGACGGTCGAAGTCGACAGCGAGGTCGGCTCCTTCACCGAATTCACGGTACGCCTGCCACGCAGCCGGCGGGCCGTCCCTGCGAGGGGAGCGTAATGAGCGTCAGTATCTTGATCGTCGACGATGAGCCTGACGTGGCCGATCTGTTCCGGCAGCGCTTTCGCCGCGAAGTGCGCGAGGGCAAGTACGTGATCCACTTCGCGGGGTCAGGAGAAGAAGCGCTTGGTAAGCTCACCGACGGTGTCCAACCCGGGCTCATCGTCCTGCTATCCGACATCAACATGCCCGGTATGGATGGGTTGAGGCTGTTGCGCGAGGTCAAGCAACGCCACGCCGATCTGCCGGTGATCATGGTGACGGCCTATGGTGACGATGATCGCCGCCGTCAGGCCAGCGAATACGGCGCCGCCGAGTTTGTCACCAAGCCGGTCGACTTCGACCTGCTGAAACAGCATCTCCAGCAGCTGCCGCCGCCGCAACAGCGGGAACCGGCATGACCGGGCCCGCCCCGGTGCCGGCCAAGATCCTGGCTGTCGACGACGAGCCCGATTTCGAGGCGCTGATTCGCCAGCGCTTTCGCCAGCGTATCCGCGCCAAGAACCTCGAGTTTCGCTTCGCCCGGCATGGCGAGGAGGCGCTGGCGGTGCTGGCTGAGGAACCGGACATCGAACTTCTGCTGCTCGACATCAACATGCCGGTCATGGACGGGCTGACCTTGCTGGCCGAATTGCGTACGCGCCGGTCAGGAGTGCGGGCAATCATCGTTTCGGCTTACGGTGACATGGCCAACATCCGGACCGCGATGAACCGCGGCGCCTTCGACTTCGTGACCAAGCCTGTCGATCTGGCCGACCTCGAGGTCACGATCGACAAGACGCTGGAGAGCATCGCCCATGTGCGCGACCTCGACCGCCAGCGTGCCGCCGCCGAACGCGCCCGCGCCAATCTCGCACGCTATTTCGCGCCCAACCTGGTCGAGATGCTGGCCGAACGCGACGAGCCGTTGGGCCCGGTACGGCGCGCGACTGTCGCCGTGTTGTTTGTCGATATAGTAGGTTTCACAGGCATGGCAGAGACCATGCCGCCGGAGCAGGTGCTAAGCCTGCTGCGCGACTTCCATGAACGGATGGCGGCGCAGATATTCGCCTTTGGCGGTACGGTCGAAAAATACATCGGCGACGAAATCTTCGCCGTGTTCGGGCTCCTGAAGGCCGAAGAGAGCGACGCCGCCAACGCGCTGCGTTGCGCCAACGGCATGCTGACCGCACTCGCCGACTGGAATGCCGAGCGCACTAGACGGGGCGAGCCGGTGCTGGCGATCGGGATCGGCCTCAACTACGGGCCGGCGGTCATGGGTGATGTCGGCAGCGACCAGGGCCTGTCCTTCACGGTGATCGGCGACACGGTCAATACGGCAAGCCGGCTGCAGGCCCTGACCCGCGAGCTCGGGACCCCGCTGGTGGTGGCAGATGCGCTAATCTCGAAAATCGCGGCCGCGCGGCCGGCCGACGCCGCGACCTTGCTCGGCGCCTTGACGAACCACGGCGACCAGGCGCTGCGCGGTCGCAGCGGCGCCGTGTGTATCTGGACGCGGACGATCCGAGCCTGAAGGACGGTCGGTTGCCTGGTAATTGCCTGCGGAAACTCGATCTGCGAGGCCTGTGGGCATAGTCCAGCTGGTCCCCGTATGGCCAAAGCCAGAAACGCCGACCGCGCTACAGACCCGTGCCGAATTGCATCTTTGGTAATAGGAGTGACGGTGCCGTCCCTGATCCAGCGCCTGGAATGGACGCCGCTTTCGCGGACTGGTTCGCCGGCCAAGACCGCTCGCCACTTCCGTTGGTGGCACGAAGCGGATGAACCAGTAGATGGTACCGATGTCTGAAAATGAGGTGGAAGCAGACGCGGCAGACTACATTTATGGGTTTTGACCCTAGAAAGAAAACGCCCGAAGGATTTCTCCTTCGGGCGTTTGAACTCTGAAGCGTCGAGCGAAGATCAGTCGCGCTGGACGCACATGGCGATGCCCATGCCGCCACCGATGCACAGGGTGGCGAGGCCCTTCTTGGCGTCGCGCTTCTGCATTTCATAGAGCAGGGTGGTCAGCACGCGCGCCCCCGAGGCGCCGATCGGATGGCCGAGCGCGATGGCGCCGCCGTTGACGTTGAGCTTCGTCTCGTCGAGGCCGAGCTGCTTGCCGACGGCCACCGCCTGCGCGGCGAAGGCCTCGTTGGCTTCGACGAGGTCGAGGTCCTTGACCGTCCAGCCGGCCTTCTTCAGCGCCGCCTGCGAGGCCGTCACCGGACCGATACCCATGATCGACGGATCGACGCCCGTGGTCGCCCACGACACGATCCTGGCGAGCGGCGTGATGCCGCGCTTCCTGGCTTCGTCGGCGCTCATCAGCACCAGAGCGGCAGCGCCGTCGTTGATGCCCGAGGCGTTGCCGGCGGTGACCGAGCCGCCTTCCTTGGCGAAGGCAGGACGCAGCTTACCGAGAGATTCGACCGTGGTGCCGTGGCGCGGGAATTCGTCGGTGTCGACGACGACGTCGCCCTTGCGGGTCTTCACCGTCACCGGGACGATCTCGTCCTTGAAGCGGCCGGACTTCTGCGCCGCCTCGGCCTTGTTCTGCGACGAGGCCGCGAACGCGTCCTGCTCGGCGCGCGTGATCTGGAACTTCTGCGCGACGTTCTCGGCGGTGTTGCCCATGTGATAGCCGTGGAACGCATCCCACAGGCCATCCTTCAGCATGGTGTCGACCATCTTGAGTTCGCCCATCTTGGTGCCGTCGCGCATGTGCGCGGCGTGCGGCGCCTGGCTCATGCTCTCCTGGCCGCCCACCACCATGATGTTGGCGTCGCCGTTGCGGATCGCCTGCCAGCCGAAGGCGACGGCGCGCAGGCCCGAGCCGCAGAGCTGGTTGATGCCGAGCGCGGTCTTCTCGACCGGGATGCCGGAATTGACGGCCGCCTGACGCGCCGGGTTCTGGCCCTGACCGCCGGTCAGGATCTGGCCCATGATGACTTCGTCGACTTCCTCGGGTTTCACATTGGCGCGCTCGAGCGCGCCCTTGATGGCAGCCTTGCCGAGATCGTGGGCTGGCACGGCGCCGAACGCGCCATTAAACGAGCCGATTGGCGTGCGCGCTGCGCTCGCGATTACGATGTCCGTCATGAGATCCTCCGTGGCAGGCCGCCCTTGCGGATATTTATAGGCCTGCCGCGCGCCGGGGCAAGGTCCGCCGCCCCACCAGGCTGCCCGGCTTCATTCCGAACAGCGGCCTGATCCAGCGCCACGGTCGCACCAGACCTGCATAAATCAGCCATGTTCCGGCGAAGGTCGCCACGACAGCCGTGATGAAGCCCAGAAGCGGCGGCGCGCCGATCTGGAGCAGTGCCCAGACCGCGACGACCGTTACCGTCTGGTGAACAAGATAGAACGGATAGACCGCCTCGGTGGCCTCGGACAGCAACGCCGGCCTCCGGGTCAGATAGCGGTGCGCGAAGCCGATGATCGCGAACAACCACGCCATCACATTGATCGCCGACAGCAACGCAAAGAGCGGCCGCGCCGTCGGCGGGATGACCGGCCGGACCGTGCCTTCGAAGTACCCGAGATGGAGGGCCGCATAGGTCGCGATCCCGACCGCCAGCGAGAACAGGCGCTGACGCTGCAGCGCCTGCAGGAGATCGGACGAGCCGAAGAGGAAGGCGCCGTAGAGCAGCAGCGCGCCATAGGAGACGACCCCGTACCAATCGCCGACCAGCCCGTTGATGTTGTGCGAGATCGGCGCCAGCCAGAGGGTCGAGGCAGCGAGCGGCAGGACCATCGCCCACTGCAGGCCGAAGCGGGCTGCGTTCCGGCCGGCCTGGGCCACGGCGCGCTGCCCCGGCTCCGATCGTGCCCACAGGAAAATCGGCAACAGCACCAGGGTCAGGACCAGCACGTAGGCGACGAACCAAAGGTGGTGCCAGCTCAGGTTGCCATTGGGATAGACGCCCTCGAAAGCGTGCGGCAGCCATTGCAGGAACGAGCCGCTGAACTGGCCTCGATACAGACGCTCCAGATAGACCTGCGGCGGCACGATCACGACCATGCCGAAGGCGAGCGGCAACAGCAGGCGCTTCAGCCGGTCGACGACGAAGGCCCGCGGGGTGCGGTCGCCCAGCGCCAACATGATGGCCGCGCCCGAGACCACGAAGATCAGCGGCATGCGCCAGCGGTTCAGGAACCGCATCGCCTCGCGCAGCCCCTCCCAACTGTCGGGGCTGGTGATGTGCCAGCTCCAGCCCGACCAGGCCATGCCGGCGTGGTAGAGGATCAGAAGGCCGAAGGCGATGACCCGGAGCCAGTCGAGATCGGCACGGCGGGAGGCAAAAGCGACGGGGGGCATGGCGAGGCTCCGGGGGGACAGGCCCTTCGACCTGCCCTGCAAGTCTCTGATTTCGCGTCGTTTTGTGATGACCGGCGAGGCTGATGGGACGACCGGCAGGCACCGTGGGACGTCCGGTCAGGCCCGTACGGGAGCCAGGGCCTCGAAACGCTGGCGATAGCGCCGGCTCAGGTTCACCTCGGCGCCACCTTGCAGGCGGATGCGCCAGTCGCCGCTCACCCACGGCGTCACCTCGACCACGCGGGAAATGTTGACCAGGTGGGATTTGTGCACGCGCACGAACCGTTTCGAGTCGAGTTCGCCTTCCAGTCTGGTGAGCGAGGAGCGGATTTCGAAGGTCTCGTTTCCGACATGGAGCACGGCGTAGTTGCCCGAGGCCTCGATCCAGTCGATGTCGGCTACCTCGACCATGATCTCCCGGCCCTTGCGGCGGACGGCGAAGCGCTCGGGCAACGGTGCCGCTGGAGGCTCCTGGTTCGTTTCAAGTGTCGCCGCGGCTTTCACGGCCGCCGGTGGGGCCGGCCGCGTCAGGTAGTGGCGCAGCGCCCCGGCGCCAGCGCTCAACAGGCCATAGGCGATGATGTCCTTGGCGAACTCGTACAGCATCCGGTCGAAGGTCAACGGAAAGCTGTGCGGCTCGCCCACGATGCCGCCGAACCACAGAAGCCTGAGCGCCGCCATGCCGAGCGTGTGGGCGATGCTGAACGGTACCACCGCCGCGACGTGGATCAGCAGATTGCGCGGGCGTTCGGCGACCGGCCAGCGCCGCTGCAGCCAGTAGATCGCCGGCAGTAAGGCTGCCACGACCAGATGGCTGGAAATCTGGATAGCCATCGCGCTGCCGAACGACATGCGGACGCCGCGTGCGGCGTCGTTGGCGATCTCGACATGAGCATGAGCGAAGACCGAGACCGTCAGCAGCACCGCCCAGATCGCCGGAACGCGCCAGTCGAAGCACCTAGCCGGTGGTGACACGGGATCGCCGGGACGGAAGGTTACCCAGCCACTCGATCAAGGGCATCCAGCAGAGATCGCGGGCCCGGCCGCTCACCACCATGCCGATATGACCGAGCGGCAGGTCGAGCCGCGTTACGTTCTTCAGGCCCTTTTTCGGATCGGCCAGCGCCGCAGCCGACAGCGGCGGCACGATGCGGTCACCCGATGGAATCATGACCAGCGATGGCACCTTGATCTTCGAGGGCACGATGCGGCGGCCGTCGACCACCCATTTGCCGTTGCCGGGCACATTCTCGCCATACCAGCCGACCAGGCATTCGCGCGCCGTCGGGCCGGCGAGCGGCGCCCCGCCGTTCAGCCAGTCCTCGAGCAGGACGAACTCCTTCGCGCTCTCGCCCTTCTGATCCAGGCCGAGGAAACGGCCGAACTTCTTCACCGAAAGCCAGGGATCGAGCGACCAGAACAAGGTTTGCAGGATGTCGACCGGCAGCTCGCCCACCCGATCGGCCACCTCGGCAAGCAGCGGGCCGGTGGAGACGAGGAAGGCGTGACCCGTGCGGTCGGCATGGAAATCCCACGGCGCCGCCAGCAGCGCGAGGCCCGCGACGCGGCGCGGCTTGCGCGCCGCCAGGGCCACGGTGAGCGTGCCGCCCATGCAGTACCCCAGAACCGCCGGCGCCCGCCGGGCACGCCGGGTCACATAGCCCAGTGCCCGCTCGAGCCGCGCCACATAGGCGGTCGTGTCGAAGCCGCGCTCCTCTTCGTTGGGCATTCCCCAATCGACGAGGTAGGGTCGCAGCCCCTGCGCTGCCATCGCGCGCAGCAGGCTCTTCTCGGCCGTCAGGTCGAGCACTTCCCAGCGATTGATCAACGAGGGCACGACGAGCACGGCGCGCGTCCCGCGCCGGCGCGACGCGCGATTGGTGGCGCCGTAGTCGAGCAGGCGCGTATTGCCCTCTCGCCAGACGGCGGGCGGATCGACAAGGGTGCGGTGGACCTCATGCCGCTGATAGGCAAGCACGCCATCGGCCAGCCGCCCCATACGTTTGCGTATCTCGCGCTGCAAGGCCTGGTCGAACTGACCGGCACCGGCCCGTGCCTCGAGAGCGGCGATCTCAGGCAGCAGCGCGGCCAGCGTTTGGGCTGCCGGCGATTGGACTGCCCGCGATTCAGGGGATTCGTGCGCGGGACTCGAGTTCTGCGAGCCGGGCTTCGAGAGCTTCCACGCGCTTTCGGAGCTCGCCCACGTCATCAGGGCCGTTCCCAGATGGAGCGGCAGGGGTCGGGGGCCTAGTCGTGCCTGCATGAGACGCTCCTTGGGCAACCTGCAATGCCGAAGCGACCTGGGCATTCGCAGCCGCGAACAGACGGGCAATCTGCTCGGTCACCGCCTGGTCCGACGCGAGTCCGGCCAGCTGAGCCTGCCACAGATCGAGGTATCGCCGGGCCAGCCTGTCGAAATCGGCGCCAGAATCGGTTGTCGTACCGGCTGTCGTGTCGTCGTTTCCGGAGACCATCGGCCCACTATAACGCATCGCCGCGCGGATGCTGCCTTCGCATCGGCAAAGGTCGCCTTGTCGCACTGCGGCATCGGCGCTAAGGTGGACGGTCGCAGTAAATGAGCGTTCACTGCGCGCGGGAGCTAGAGGAGCGAAGCGTAATGGCCGACCAGGCAGTACCCGAAGGCGGACCGAAAGCGGCGCCGGTGGTGATCAAGAAGTACGCGAACCGGCGGCTCTACAACACCGCGACCTCGGCCTATGTGACGCTCGACCATCTCTCCCAGATGGTGAAGGACAAGACCGACTTCGTCGTCTACGACGCCAAGACCGGCGACGAGATCACGCGCTCGGTGCTCACGCAGATCATCTTCGAGGAAGAGAGCAAGGGCGGCCAGACGCTGCTGCCGATCCCGTTCCTCCGGCAGCTCATCTCTTTCTACGGCGACAGTCTGCAAGGCGTGGTGCCGCAGTATCTCGAGATGTCGATGACGCAGTTCGCGCGCAATCAGGACCAGATGCGGCGCTATATGCAGAATGCCTTCGGCTACAACCCGTTCCACCAGTTCGAGTCGATGGGCAAGCAGAACATGGCGATGTTCGAGAACGCCATGCGGATGTTCAACCCGTTCGGCACGGCGCCCAACGGCCAGGGTCCTACTGAACAGGCCATCGGCGGACAGGCGATCGCTGGACAGGCATTCGATGGACAGGCATTCGGCTTCGTGGCGAGCCCCGCCAACGGGCACGAACCAGCGAAGGCCGAGACCGGGGCACCCGCCAACGACGCGGCCATCGACGATCTGAAGCGCAAGCTCGACGAGTTGCAGAGCCAGCTCGCGGAGCTCGGCAAGAAGCCCTGACGGCGCCATGGCCGCCCCGCCGTCGTCCATGACACGCCGCGTCGTTTCGCCCTGCATCGGCATCTGCAAGCTCGATCAGAAGAGCGGTTTCTGCCTCGGTTGCAAACGTACGATCGAAGAGATCGGTCGCTGGGTCATGCTCGACGATCCCGCCCGCCAGGGCATCATCGACCAGCTGCCGACACGGAAGCTCTGAAGTCTTCCGACGAAGTCGACAGCTCCAGAGTTCTTGTCATCCTGAGCGCAGCGAAGGATCTCGCGCCGGATACGCAGTACTTTGATCGTTGCGTTAGGTCCTTCGCTGCTCTCAGGACAACAGGAAAGAGCTAGCGTCCCTTGAACGACGGCTTGCGCTTTTCGCGGAAGGCCGACGTTCCCTCGCGATAGTCCTCGGTCAGGCCAGTCAGGACGTTCTGGTCGGCGTCCATGTGGCTACCGAGATCGTCGAGCGCGTGGGCAAGGCGGTTGACCGTACTCTTGGTCATCCGAACGGGAATCGGCGGCTGGCGGGCGATGCGCTCGGCAAATGCCATCGACGCGGCCAGTGCCTGGCCATCGTCCACGACATTCTCGACGAGGCCCCAGTCCAGCGCGTCCGCCGCACCGATCCTGTCCGATGCGAGGATCACCGCCTGCTTGGTGCGCGCCGGGCCCATCAGCGCCAGCATGCGCGGAATCGAGCCCCAGCTCATGTTCATGCCGAGCTCGATCTCGGGAATGCGGAAATGCGCCGAACGCCCGCAGGTGCGGAAGTCGAGGGACACGACCAGCGCTGCACCGCCCCCGATGCAATGGCCCTCGATCGCGGCAATGGTGACCTGGTCCATATCCTGCCAGGCCTTGCACATCTTGGGGCCGAGCCGCTGCCGGTGGATGCGCTCGCCCACCGACAGGCCCTCGCGCTCGCGGCTCTCGGGATCCTTGAGGTCGAAGCCCGCCGAGAAGGCCTTGGCGGATCCGGTCAGGATCACCACCGTCGTTTCGAGATCGTCCTCGAACACGCGGGGCGCATCGCGCAACTCCCGCATCGCGCCCTGGCTCAGGGCATTGATATTGTCGCCACGGTCGAAGCGCACGACGGCGATGCGGCCCTGGGGGCCAAGCCCCTTCTCGATCTTCACGAACTGACGGCTCATCGTGCGCGCTCCTCCGGCATTTGGCGCGACCGTAAAGCATAATCCGCCCGGCTGAAATCGGCCGGGTGGATCATGCCTGTGGCACATCGCTGGATGAACGCACTTCAGCGCCTCGCCTTTACAAGCGCGAGCCGCTTCGATTGACTGATGCTCATGTCGAAAGCCATTGAGTCAGCAGTCTTCGAACGCCGCGTCAGCGCGCTGTTCGCCCCTTTCACCAAGCCCGCCTCGCCAGGTGCCGTCGTCGGCGTGATGCGCGGCGGCGAGATCGAATTCTGCAAAGGCTTCGGCCTTGCGAGCGTCGAACTCGACGTGCCGATCCGGCCCGACACGCGCTTTCGCATCGCCTCGGTCAGCAAGCAGTTCACGGTGACGGCAGCGCTGATGCTGGCGGCCGAAGGCAAGCTCAAGCTCTCGGATTCGCCCGACAAATACCTGCCCGATCTGCCGCCGCTGCCGGTGACGATCGACCAGATGATGCGCAACTCGAGCGGTCTGCCCGATTTCCTCGAACTGCTGCGGCTGGGCGGTCACGGACTCGACAAGCCGGCGCGGCCCGAGGACCTCTTCGAGGCCTGCGTGCGCAACCGCCATCTCAACTTCGCGCCAGGCAGCCGCTTCCTCTACAGCAACACCAACTTCCTGTTGCTGGGCCTGATCGTCGAGAAGCTGGAAGGCAAGAAGCTGGGCGACGTGCTCGCCGAGCGCATCTTCAAGCCGCTCGGCATGGCAAACACCGGGCTGGTCGCCGAGATCGACGCGGTGATCCCGGGACTCGCGACCGGCTATCTCGGCGACCGGAAGCAGGGCTTCCGCCGCGCCGCGCACGCCTATCCGCAGGGCGGCGAAGGTGGCCTCACCTCGACGGTCGAGGATCTGCTGATCTGGAGCCGGCATTTCGACAAGCCGACGCTGGGCAAGACCCTTCCGGCGAAGCTCGCCGCCATGGCACCCCTCACTGGCGGTCACGCCAACAATTACCGGCGCGGCGTCGCCGTCGACGAGCTGCGCGGGCTGGCGACGGTCGGCCATGGCGGTCTGTGGCCGGGCTTCCGCACCGAATTCCTGCGCGTGCCCGAGGCCGATCTGACCGTCGTGGTGATCGCCAACCTGGGCAGCATGGATCCATGGCGGAGCGCCCGCGCCATTGCCGCGCTGGCCCTTGAAGGCAACAGGAAGCTGAAACCCGCTTTGCCGCCGATCACCGCGACAGAGACGAAGCCGCTCGCCGGTACCTGGTTCAATGCCGAAGAGCCGTCGCTGTTCGAGCTGGCCTGGCGCAACGGCGAGGCGACGGTGACGCAGAACGGCCTGCCCTTCGCGCTGGGCCGCCGCACCGGCGGCTGGTTCGCGGCCGAGCGCGGCTCCTACGAGTTCGCCCTGAAGCCCGGTCCCAAGGGCACGCTGCGCGTCGATCTCGGCGCGGCGCGCGTGCTCTCTTTCAAGAAGCTGGAAAGTCGCAAGGCCGTGCCGGCCGCGCTCGCCGGCACCTATGTGTCGTCCGATTGCGCCGCGGTGTGGCGGATCTCGCGCCACGGCGAGCAATGGCAGGCGGAAGTCGGCGGTCCGCTCATCTCGGGCGGCGCGCCCTGGATTGTGCGCGGCCTCGACGCCGACACCGTGGAGCTGGAGTCGCCGGGCAGCTGGATCAAGGCCATCCAGCTCGCCCATCTCGTCCGCGACCGCGACGGCACGATCGTCGCGCTCGAGGTTTCGACCGGCCGCATCAAGAGGATACGATTCGATCTTACGTCCTAGGTCCTAGCGGAACGGAATCGCGTAGAGCAGGCCGCCATTTGTCCAGAGTGCGTTCTGGCCGCGCTCGAGCTTGAGCGCGGTGGCCGGGCCAACATGGCGATCGTAGCTCTCGCCATAGTTACCGACCTGCTTGATGACGTTGTACATCCACTTCTCGTCGACGCCGACGGCCTTGCCAAAGCCCGGCGTGACGCCCAGGAAGCGCTTCACCGCCGGGTCGTCGCTCTTCGTCATCTCGTCGACGTTCTTGGAGTTGATGCCCATTTCCTCGGCTTCGATCATGCCCATCAGGGTCCATTTCACGAGATCGAGCCACTGGTCGTCGCCATGGCGCACGATCGGGCCGAGCGGCTCCTTGGAGATGCGCTCGGGCAAGATCGTATGCTCGCCCTTGCCGGCGAGCTGGCCGGCACGCACCGCGGCGAGTCCGGACGCGTCGGTCGTATAGGTGTCGCAGCGGCCGGCCGCATAGGCCTGCAACAGCTCGTCGAGCTTCTCGATCAGCACCGGCTTGAAGCTCATCTTGTGCTTGCGGAAGTAGTCCGCGAGGTTGAGTTCGGTCGTCGTGCCGGGCTGCACGCAAACCGTGGCGCCATTCAGGTCCCGGGCGCTCTTGACGCTGCTCTTGGCCGGCACGATGAAGCCTTGGCCGTCGTAGAAATTGACGCCCGCGATGTTGAAGCCGAGCGAAGTGTCGCGCAGCAGGGTCTGGGTGGCGTTGCGGGTGATGACGTCGACCTCGCCAGACTGCAGGGCGACGAAGCGCTGCTGCGCGGTGGTCGGCGTGAACTTCACCTTCTCGGCATCACCGAACATTGCCGCAGCGATGGCCTTGCAGAGATCGACGTCGAGGCCCGTCCATTTGCCCTGGCTGTCGGGGAAGGAGAAGCCCGCCAGGCCCGTATTGACGGCGCACTGCACGAACCCCTTGGCCTTGACTGCGTCGAACGTCTGCCCGGCCGAGGCCGGTCCCGAGGCGAGTGCCGCCGCCCCGGCAAGAGCCGCCAAGGCGGCCATGGATTTGAACGACATTGCTGAAGCCCCCTGTTCTGTCTGGTGGCTACAGCATAGCAAAAGACGAGCCGCCTAGATCGTGCGTTCGACCATCAGCTTCTTGATCTCGGCGATCGCCTTGGCCGGATTGAGGCTCTTCGGGCAAGTCTTCGTGCAGTTCATGATGGTGTGGCAGCGATACAGGCGGAACGGATCCTCGAGAT
>JABMNB010000480.1 GCA_013205335.1 Rhodospirillales bacterium | reverse complement strand
GGTCAACACCGAACCACCGTCGCGCACCAGAGTCGGCACCTTCGACTTCGGGTTGAGGTTCACGAAGTCCGGACCGTACTGTTCCTGCTTGGCGCCGTCGATCTTGTGCAGGTCGTAGGGCTTGCCGATCTCTTCCAGCAGCACATGGATGCCGATCGAGCAGGCGCCAGGCATGTAATAGAGCTTCATGATTTTCTCCCTAAAGAAGATGCTTGATGGGGACGTCCCACGCTAGCATCGGGACCCTATGGGGGGAAATGACAATGGGAAGTAACGGGGCAAGCAACGCGGCCAGCAACGGTCTGCGCCCGCTCGTCGGCACCACGCCCACGAAGATCGGCACGTTTCTGTTCGAGTTCGCGACTCCAGGAATCGGTCAGATCCTGAAGGCGGCGGGCGCGGAATTTGCCGTGCTGGACATGGAACATACCGGTTTCGGTTTCGATACCGTGCGTCAGGTCGTGCGCTACATGCAGGCGGCAAACCTGCCGCTGGTCGTGCGCGTGCCGTCGCAATCGCGTCATCATATCTCGCGCGCCCTCGACACCGGCGCCGACGGCGTGATGGTGCCGATCGTGTCGTCGGTCGAGCAGGCCAAGGCGGTACTCGAGGCCGCCAAATACTGGCCCGACGGCACCAGGGGCGTGGCGCTGGGCCTCGCTCACGAACGCTTCGCCATGCGCACCGAACCGCTGCTGCCGCGCTTCGCCGAACAGAACGCCCGCACCGCCATCATCCTGCAGGTCGAGGATCCGCGCGGCGCCGCCGCCGCCGACGAGATCGCCGCGATGCCGGGCGTCGACATGCTGTGGCTCGGCCACAATGACCTCACCGTCGCCATGGGCGAGCCGGGCGCCTTCGATCATCCCGATTTCCTCACCGCCGAACGAGCGACGATCGCGGCGGCGAAGAAGCACGGAAAATCTGCGGGCCGCCTTGCCGTCGATGCAAAGCAGGCCGCGCAGTTCGTTAAGCTCGGCTACGACTTCGTCTCGATCGCGGGCGACGTCTGGCTGCTGCAGCAGGCCTTCGCCGCGGGCGTCGAGACGATCAGGCGCGAATCCTGACCGGTAGCGAGCGGATGCCGCGGATGAAGTTGGAGTAGAGGCGCACCGGCGGCGCGACGACCTCGATCTCAAGGTCGCGCTTCAGCAGCTCTTCCCACAGGATCCTGATCTGCATCTCGGCCAGCCGATCGCCGACGCAGCGATGGATGCCGGCGCCGAAAGCAAGATGCTGGCGCGCCTTCGGCCGGCCGACGAGGAAACGCTCCGGTTCGTCGATCGCCGTCTCGTCGCGATTGCCCGAGACGTACCACATCACCACCTTGTCGCCGGCCTGGATCTGCTTGCCGCCAAGCTCGCAGTCTTTTGTCGCAGTCCGCCGCATATGGATGACGGGCGTCGCCCAGCGGATCGTCTCCGACACCAGGCTCGGCATCAGGCCCGCGTCGGCCCGCACCTTGTCGACCTCGGCCGGGTTGTCGAGCATCGCCATCAGTCCGGCGCTCATCGAGTTGCGCGTCGTGTCGTTGCCGCCGACGATCAGCAGCGCGAAGTTCCCGATAAACTCGCGGGTCGGCATGTTCTTCGTGGCCTCGCTGTGCGCCATCATCGAGATAAGGTCGAAGGTCGGCGGTCGAGCCGCGCGCTCCTGCCAGAGCGCCGCCATGGTCTCGGCCATCTGCCTGAGTTCCGCCATGCGCTCCTCGTTGGTCTTCACGATCGCGTCGTCGGCCTCGATGTTGCAGATCGCCACGTCGGACCAGCGCGTCAGCTTGCGGCGGTCGGGCTGGGGGAAATCGAACAGGGTCGCCAGCATCATCGCGGTGAGTTCGGTCGAGACCCGGTCGGCCCAGTCGAATGTCTCACCGCGCGGCAGGCCGTCGAGCACGTCGGCCGTGCGCTGGCGGATCAGACCTTCCATGTTGGCCAGGTTGGACGGGGCCACGATGGGCGCCACGGTCCTGCGCTGGGCGGTGTGGCGTGGCGGGTCCATGCGGATGAAGTTGGGCAGTTCCTCGCCTTGCGGCTGGTCGGCGATCTGGATGCCGCCCAGCTCCGAGGACGAGGAGAAGGTCGCCGGATCGAGCTCGACCCGGGTGATGTCGGCATAGCGTGTGATGGACCAGTAGGGGCCGAACGGGCTGTCGGGGTGGCGATGGACCGGATCCTCGCGCCTCAACCGGGCGAAATGCACCCCCCAGCTATCTTCGCGATAAAGCCGTGGCTGGCTGACGTCGGCATGTTGTTTGACATGTTCTTGCATGGGGAGCCTTCCTGGTCCAAGGCCGCCCGGCAGGTCGCGCCGAGTCAAGCTCTTTCGTCACAACGGCGCCCTATTTGGCTCGTTGACAGCGCGTGAGGCTAAGCGCACACCCTCGCCGCGCCGCCGTCCGAGGCGGCGTTTGACATCATGGCACCAGCCGAAACCAGCCAATCCTCGTCCCCCGAAGCCGCCACCGGCAGACCGCACGCGCCCCATCCAGCCGGCGCCGCGCTGGTCGTCGGGGCGCTGGGCGTCGTCTTTGGCGACATCGGCACCAGCCCGCTCTATGCGCTGCGTGAGACCTTCCTGCACGGCTCCGGGATGGCGCCGACGCCCGAGCACGTGCTGGGCGTGCTGTCGATGCTGTTCTGGGCGGTCACCCTCACCGTCACCATCAAGTACGTCGTGCTGATCATGCGCGCCGACAACAAGGGCGAAGGCGGCGTGCTGGCCCTGGCGACCCTGGCCACGAGGGGGTTGAGCGGCAAGGCGCGCAGAACCCGCCGTGCGATCCTGGTGTTGGCGGTGGTCGGGCTGGCGCTGTTCTACGGCGACGCCATGATCACTCCGGCCGTCTCGGTGATGAGCGCCGTCGAAGGCCTGTCGGCCGCCGCGCCCGCCTTCACGCCGTTTGTCCTGCCGTTGTCCCTGATCATCCTCGTTGCCCTCTTCATGCTGCAGGCGCGAGGCACAGCCGATGTCGGCCGGTTGTTCGGACCGGTGATGCTAGTCTGGTTCGTGGTGCTGGGCGTGCTCGGCGCCTGGCAGGTCGCAAAGAACCCGTCGGTGCTGGCGGCCATCAATCCCATCTACGCTTACGACCTCGTTTCCGACCAGGGTTTCGGCATCTTCTGGGCCTTCGGCTCGATCGTGCTGGCCGTCACCGGCGCGGAGGCGCTCTATGCCGACATGGGCCATTTTGGCCGCAGGCCCATCCGCATCGGCTGGGTGAGCCTGGTCATGCCAGGCCTGCTGCTGAACTATTTCGGCCAGGGCGCGCTCATCATCGAGAATCCCGAGGTCGTGCGGCAAGTCTTCTTCGAGCTGGTGCCGAAGGACTACATCATCGCGCTGGTCGTGCTCTCGACGCTGGCCGCCGTCATCGCCTCGCAGGCGGTCATCACCGGCGTCTTCTCGCTCACGCGCCAGGCCATCCAGCTGGGCTACCTGCCGCGCATGGAGATCCACCACACGTCCGAAACGGCGATCGGCCAGATCTACATTCCGCGCGTGAACTGGCTGCTGATGTCGGGCGTCGTGGCGCTGGTCGTGGGCTTCGGCTCGTCGGGCGCCCTGGCCGGCGCCTATGGCCTGGCCGTCACGGGCGCCATGCTGGTCGATGCCGCGCTGGCGATGGCGGTGGCGATCCTGGTGTGGCGCTGGTCGTGGCCGCTGGCGGCGGCGGTGTTCGGCTTCCTGGCCATCCCCGACCTCGCCTTCTTCATCGCCAACGCGCTGAAGATTCCAGACGGAGGCTGGCTGCCGATGGTCGTGGCCTTCCTGATCTACTTCACCATCATGACCTGGCGCCGTGGCCGCCGGCTGGTCGCGACCGAACTGAGCGAGGGCTCGCTGCCGCTCAAGCAGTTCCTCGAACGCATGGAGCGCGCGCCGGACCGCGTCGCCGGCACCGCCGTCTTCCTGACCGCCGATGCAACTCACACGCCGGCCGCCTTCCTGCACAATCTCAAGCACAACAAGGTCCTGCACGAGCGCATCATCATCCTGCAGGTCGACACGATGGACGTGCCCTTCGTGTCCGACGCCAACCGGGTCGAGGTCGAGCGGCTGGGCAAGGGCTTCCACACCGTGGTCGCCCATTACGGCTTCACAGAGCAGCCCGACATTCCCGAGGCGCTGCGCGCCTGCCGTCCGCACGGCATCGCCTACGACGAGATGGAGACCTCGTTCTTCCTCGGCCGCGAGACCCTGGTGCCATCGCAGCATTCCAAGCTCGGCCGCTGGCGCCGCGACTGGTTCATCTCGCTCTCGCATTCGGCTTCGGCAACCAAGACCTTCTTCCGTATTCCGCCCAACCGCGCTATCGAACTCGGCAACCAGATTCAGATCTGAGGCCGTCATGCCGCGTTCTCCGCTCGTGCTGCTGCCGGGCCTGCTCAACACGCGCCGCGTCTTCGACCACCAGGTCGAGGCGCTGGCGGACGTAGCCTCCTTCACCATTCCCGAGCTCTGGCACCACGACACGATGGCGGCGATGGCCGAGGCGACGCTTGCCGTCGCGCCGCCCTCCTTCGCGCTCTGCGGCTTCTCGATGGGCGGCTACGTCGCCTTCGAAATCTTCCGCCGCGCGCCCGAGCGGGTCGAGCGCATCGCCCTGATGGATACCCATGCCGGCTCCGATTCGCCCGAGACGGCGGCGCGTCGGCGCGGCTTCATCGACCAGACGCGCATCGGCCGGTTCCACGGCGTGCATCCGACCCTGCTGCCGCAGCTCATTCACCCGTCACGTGTCGCCGACGAGAGCATCACGCGACCTCTCCTCGACATGGCGAGCGAGATCGGCGGCGACGGATTCGTGCGCGAGCAGCAGGCGATCCTGGGCCGGACCGACAGCCGCCCGCTGCTCGTCGAGATCGAGATGCCGGCGGTCGTGATCGTGGGCCGCCAGGATCTGGTCACGCCGCTCGCGCGCGCCGAGGAGATGGCGACAGATATCGCCAATGCCCGCCTCGTGGTGATCGAGGAGTGCGGGCACATGACACCTATGGAGAAACCGGCCGAAGTCTCGGCCGCACTGAGGAGATGGTTGACGCAATGAACACGATCTACGCCCGCGAAGACGACCTCGGTGCCGACGAATATATCGACGTGGTCGCCAAGTCCGGCCTGAATCGCCCCATCGCCGATCGTCCTCGCATCGAGCAGATGCTGAAGCACGCCAACCTGATCCTGACCGCACGCCAGGACGGCAAGCTGGTGGGCTTCGCCCGATCTGTCACCGACTTCTGCTTCTGCTGCTACCTCTCCGACCTCGCGGTCGACAAGGCCTGCCAGGGCCAGGGCATCGGCCGTCGCCTGATCGAGGAGACGCGCGCCGCCGCCGGCGGGCCCAACACGACCACGCTGCTGCTCTCGGCGCCGACGGCGATGACCTACTACGAGGGCATCAAGATGCCCAAGGCCGACAACTGCTTCCTGTATCGGCGGCAGCAGTAGATCGTCCCTCGAGCCTTTCCCTTCGCCCCTGGAGCACCGCCGCCGGGTGACCCGGCCCATCGCATGTGGCCGAAATGGCTATAGCGGCGCGCGTCTCAAGAGCCGGGAAAGGTCCTTCGCTTCGTCCAGGATGACGATATCGTCGGGATCAGCGCAGTAGGTCTCCGCAGAAAGAGGCTTCTTCGCGGGCGGAGTCGTCTTCGCCGTTGAACGAAGCGAAGGACCCTTGAGTCGGCAGCGGTATCACTGCAACGCCACCTTGAGGAAAGCGTCAGCGGCTGCGCTGGGCCGCCAGCGCCTTCTGCAATTCGTTGTCGAAGCCGCTCAGCGTCTGCATGAACGGTCCCGCCATCGTATCCTGCAGCTGGATCTGGATCTGGATCTGCGAGCCCGATCGCAGCTGCTGCAGGAGCTGGGCAGACTTGCCGTCGTCGTACTGGCAAATGCCCTGGCCACAGATGCTGGTCGAGATGAAGGGATTTGAATCGACCTGGATGCTGGCCCGCACGCCCTGCCCGTCGCCGACCACAGAGATCTTGTTGTAGGCCGCCGAGTAGCGCATCACGAGGAACTGGCCGAGCAGGCTGTTGCCGTCGATCGTCGCCTGCACGCCGCAATCCTTGCCGCCCTCCATGGTGCAATACATGACCCACTTGTTGGGCGGCTGTTCCTGCGAGGAGGCCGGCTGCGAAAGGGTCAATGCGGCGGCCGCAACACCGGCGGCCACGAATACGGATCGCATCATCTTTCGCCTTGCTCCCGGGTTTGCCAACATTCCAAGCGCCTCCTATGTAGCCCTCTACGCACACGCTGACAAAGGAACCCTGCGCATGTCCGAGAGCCTGAAACTCGTCGCTTTCTGCGGCAGCCTGCGCAAGGCGTCGTTCAACCGTCTGTCGTTGCAGGCCTTTGTCGAACGGCTGCCGGCCGGCGCTGCGTGCGACACCATCGAGATCGGCGACTGGGCGCTCTACGATGCCGACCTCCAGGCCAAGGGCTTCCCCGACAAGGTGCAGGCGGCGCAGAAGTCCATGCTCGACGCCGACGGCATCGTGCTCGTCAGCCCGGAATACAATTACGGCATCTCGGGCGTGCTGAAGAACGCCATCGACTGGCTGTCGCGCATGACCCCGCAGCCCTTCGCGGCCAAGCCGGTCGCCCTGTTCGGTGCCTCGATGGGCGTCCTCGGCACGGCGCGCGCGCAGTACCAGCTTCGCCAGACGCTGGTGTTCCTCGACGGCCGGCCGGTCAACAAGCCCGAGGTCATGATCGCCCAGGCGCAGAACAAGTTCGCCGACGGCAAGCTCACCGACGAGGCGACGGGCAAGCTGCTCGGCGACCTCGGCGCGGCGTTGGCGTTCGCCTGCCGCCAGGCCAGGGCGGCCGCTGCCGTCAAATAGGACGATGACGCAGAACATCTACGACACCGCCGCGTTCTTCGCGGGCTACAGCCGCCTTCCGCGCTCCGTGGAAGAATTTGCGGCGGCGCCGGAATGGCCGACCCTGCAGTCGATGCTTCCCGACCTGCGGGGACTGCGGGTCGCGGATCTGGGCTGCGGCTTCGGCTGGTTCTGCCGCTGGGCGGCCGAGGTGGGAGCGGCCGCCGTGCAGGGCCTCGACGTGTCGGAGAATATGCTGGCGCGGGCGCGCGAGACGACAGCCGATCCGGCGATCACCTATGCCCGCGCCGATCTCGAACAGCTCGACCTCGCCGAAGGCGCGTTCGATCTCGTCTACAGTTCGCTGGCGCTGCACTACATCGAGAACCTGCACGGCCTGTTCGAGCAGGTGCGCCGCGGCCTCATGCCGGGCGGCTGCTTCGTCTTCTCGGTCGAGCATCCGATGTACACCTCGCCCGGCCATCCCGGCTGGACGCGCGATCCCGACGGACGCTTCGCCTGGCCGGTGAACCGCTACAGCGAGGAAGGCGCCCGCTCGACCGACTGGCTGGCCAAGGGCGTGATCAAGCAGCACCGTACGCTCGCCACTTACGTCAATCTGCTGATCGAGATGGGTTTTGCGCTCGCGCGTCTCGAAGAGTGGTCTTCGAGTAGAGCTCAGGTGGCGGCGCATCCCGACTGGGCTGGCGCCGACGAACGTCCGTCGTTCCTTCTGATGAAAGCACACCGATGACGACCCGAGAACAAGCCCGCGAACTGATCGAGCGACTGCACGAGATCTGGGGCACCGGCGAACTCGACGCGATCCCCGAAATCTATGCCGCGGACTTCGTGGCGCACATGCCCAAGGGCTGGGGCAAAGGCGAGAGCCGCGACGGTCACGACGGCATCCGCCGCGCCATCGAACGCATCCGCGCCGGCTTTCCCGACTGGTGCGAGCACATCGACGACATGATCATCGACGGCGACCGGGTCGCTGTGCGCTATCACTCGACGGGAACCCATCTCGGCCTCTTCGGCACACGCGCGCCGACCGGACATGCGATCAATGTCGACGAACTCTCGATCTTCCGCATCGAGAACGGCCTTGTCGCCGAGCAATGGTGCCTCAATGACGACCTCGCCTTCGACAAGCAAATCGACGGCAAGAGCCTCGACTAGGACCAGATCAGCCAAGGGTCGGCCCGAAATAGAGATCCGGTTGAGACGCCGGAATTGCCGGATGATCCTTCGGTGCAGGCCGAAGGAATGTTTGCCCCATCCGTGGTAGCAAGCCGGCTCATGGCGTCGAGACTGCCTCTCCTCATCCTGCTGATCGCCGTCACCTGCCTCAGCCAGTTCTATCGCGTGTCGAACAGCGTGATCGCGCCCGAACTCGTGCGCGACCTCGATCTCAGCGCGCGCCAGCTCGGCTGGGCGGGCAGCGCCTTCTTCTTCGCGTTGTTCGCGGTCCAGATCCCCGTCGGCATGTGGTTCGACCGCTTCGGCGCACGCCGCACCGTGGCCGCGCTGTCCCTGCTCGCCATGCTGGGCTCGATCTGGATTGCGCGTGCCACGGATGCCGCCGATCTCATCGTAGGCCGCACCATCGTGGGCGTGGGCTGTGCCGCCTCGTTCATGTCGGTGGTCTTCCTGTGCTCGCGCTGGTTCGAACAGGCAAAGCTCGCCACGCGGCTCTCCTGGGTGTTCGCGGCTTCCAACATCGGCACGCTGGCGGCCGCCACGCCGCTCGCCTGGATCGCGGCCACGGTCGGCTGGCGTGCCGGCTTCCTGGGCCTCGCCGTCGTCACGCTTCTGGTGGCTCTCGGCTTCCTGGTCTTCGTGCGCGACCGGCCGCCCGAGTTTCGCGGCCCAGAGCCCGCAAAAGAATCACCGGCCCAGATCGTGCGCGGGCTTTGGGAAGTCTGGCGCACGCCCGGCCTCGGGCCGGTGCTTTCCATGCACTTCTTCGCCTATGCCACGATGCTGACGGTGCTGGGCGTGTGGGGCGGTCCCTATCTCTACGACGTGCACGCGCTCGACGGCGTGGCGCGCGGCAACGTGCTGCTCGCCATGGGCGTGGCGCAGATCCTGGGCATCCTGGCCTACGGGCCGATGGACCGCGTCCTGCGCTCGCGCAAGCGGGTGGTGTTCGGGGGTGCGGCGATCTCGATGGTGCTGCTGGCGATCATGGCGGCCCTGCCCCATCCGCCGCTCTGGCTCGCCGTCTCGCTGCTGATCGCCTTCTGCTTCTTCTGTGCCTACGGCACGGTGATCGTGGCGCAGGGCCGCACGCTGTTTCCCGACCGGCTGGCCGGCCGCGGCGTCACCACCGTGAACATGGCGCAATGCCTGGGTCTCGCCGTGCTGCCGGCCGCCGCAGGCTACATCGTCGAGGCCTTCGGCGCGGGCGACATGGCGTATCGATGGGTGTTCGGCTTGCTGGCCGCCGGCATCGTGCTGGGGTCGATCGCCTACGTGCGGGCGCGCGACAGCTTCACGGCGTGAGCCGTCTTACTTTGTTGCTTCCTTGAGGTAGGCGACGAGGTCGGCAAGCTGGCCGGCATTCTTCACGCCGTTGTAGAGCATCTTGGTGCCCGGCACCTTGCCCTTGGGATCGCGATTGTACTCGGCGAGCGTGGTCTCATCCCAGACGATTCCAGATTTCTTCATCGGGTCGGAATACTCGTAGCCCGCGCTGGTGCCGGCCTTGCGGCCGAACAGCCCGTGCAGGTTGGGACCCGTCACCTGGGCACCGTCCTTTTCCAGCGTGTGGCAGGACTTGCACTGGGTGTTGAAGACGCGCTGGCCCTTCGTGGCCTCTCCGGATTGCGCGGCGGCGGGGCCGGCCGCGGCCGCCATGCCGGCGGCGATCACAGCGGCGGCAGTGATCAAGTTCTTCATCACGCTACTCCTGATGTTCGGCAGAGGATGCCCTATATCTGGCCGATGACGCAGAGCCTGTTCGACGCAGATGGCGGAATGGAGGCGCTGGCGCCCGGTGCCACGGTGCTGCGTGGATTCGCCCGAAAGCGCGATGTCATGCTGCTGGCGGCGATCGAAGAGATTGCGACCCATGCTCCCTTCCGCCGCATGGTCACACCCGGCGGCTTCGAGATGTCCGTGGCGATGACCAATTGCGGCGCCGCCGGCTGGGTCACGGATCGGTCGGGCTACCGCTACCAGGCGCACGACCCGCAAAGCGGCGCGCCGTGGCCCGCGATGCCGGCCGGGTTTCTCGCGCTGGCCGACGAAGCCGCGACCGCAGCCGGATTCGCAGACTTCGTTCCCGATTCCTGCCTGATCAACCGCTACGAGCCCGGCGCGAAGCTGTCGCTGCACCAGGACAGGGACGAGGCCGACTACGCGCATCCCATCGTCTCGGTGTC
>JABMNB010000479.1 GCA_013205335.1 Rhodospirillales bacterium | reverse complement strand
GGGGAGTGAAGATGAAATAGACGCAGGCAGACTTCACCCCTGCAGCGTTTTCAACTTTCGTAGAGTGTCGGACATCGAGATGAAAAAGATCTTCACCGCGTGCCTCGGCACGGAGACCAATACCTTCGCCTCGATCCCGACCGGTCATGGCCTGTTCGAGGAGACCTGCCTGTTCCGCAAGGGCAGCTACGGCAAGAACGTGCCGATGTTCGGCGCACCGCTCGCCGTCTGGCGCGCCCGTTCCGAAGCCAAGGGCTGGCAGGTGGTCGAAAGCCTCTGCGCCTTCGCCCAGCCGGCCGGCAAGACGGTGAAGAAGGTCTACGAGGCCTTCCGTGACGAGATCATTTCCGACCTGAAGGCTGCGATGCCGGTCGACGCGGTGTTCCTGTCGATGCACGGCGCCATGGTGGCCGAGGGTTATGACGACTGCGAAAGCGACCTGCTGGCCCATGTCCGCAAGGTGGTGGGGCTGGACGTTCCCGTCGGCGTCGAGCTCGACCTCCATTGCAACATCGGCGCAGGCACGATGCGCGACGCCACGGCGCTGGTCCTGTTCAAGGAATACCCGCATGTCGACGTGTCGGACAGGGCCGACGACCTGTTCAACGTCATGGAAGGCGCCATCGAAGGCCGCACGAAGCCGGTGATGGCCACCTGGGACTGCCGCATGATCGGCGTGTTCCACACCACCCGGGAGCCGATGCGCGGCTTCGTCGACAAGCTGATGGCGATGGAAGGCAAGGACGGCGTGCTCTCGCTCTCCGTCGCCCACGGCTTTCCGTGGTCCGACATCAAGGAGATGAGCAGCCGGATCATCGCCGTCACCGACGGCGACAAGGCGCAGGCCGAGAAAATCGCCAGGGAGCTGGGCCAGGAATTCTTCGCCATGCGCGAAGCCACCCAGCCGCCCTATGTGACACTGGACGCCGCCATGGCGCGCGTGAGTTCGCACAATCTGCCCAAGCCGATGGTGCTGGCCGACGTGTCCGACAATGCCGGCGGCGGGGCGGCGTCGGACTCGACCTTCGTGCTGAAGGCGCTGCTCGACGGCAAGGTGAAGGACGCGGCGATCGCCATGTTCTGGGATCCCGGCGCCGTGAAGCTCGCGTTCGAGGTCGGCGAAGGTGCCGAGCTCGACATTCGCCTGGGCGGCAAGCTCGGGCCGCAGTCCGGCGCACCGATCGACGCGCGCGCCAAGGTGCTGAAGCTCGAGAAGGACGTATTCGTCCAGTTCGGCGGCGCCCGCAAAGGCACCAACCCGATCGGCGACGTGGCGGCCCTGCAGATCGAGGGCGTGACGGTGATCGTCAATTCCAAGCGCTCGCAGTGCCACAGCCTCGACTGCTTCACCAAGCTCGGCATCGATCCCTCGACCAAGAAGGTCGTCGTCGTGAAGTCGATGCAGCACTTCCACGCCGCCTACGCCCCGATCGCCAGCGAGGTGGTCTATGTCGCCGCGCCGGGTGCGCTGGTACCGGACTGGTCGCTGCTGCCTTACACCAAGGCCGACAAGACGCAGTGGCCTTTCGTGGCTCAGCCGCACGCCGCATGATGCCGGGTGTAAGGCGTGCCGCAGACGAGGTGATGCGACGCGCCGGACCGGAGCGGCGAAAAGCCTTATGTCAGGGCGTTTACAGGGCTACGACTCATTGGTATGTTCCGCCCCGTCGCGGCCCGGGATGGCCGTTTTGTCGTTTTAGATCAACGACTTAACCATGTCCCGCCCCGGCGCGAGGGCAGCGATACATGAAGATTCTCACCGGCAACAGCAATAAACCGCTGGCCGAAGCCATTTCCGCCAAGCTGGCCTTACCGCTGGTCAAGGCGAACATTCGCCGCTTCTCCGACAACGAGATCTTCGTCGAGATCCTGGAGAACGTGCGCGGCGAGGACGTTTTCGTCATCCAGTCGACGAGCTTCCCGGCCAACGACCATCTGATGGAACTGCTGATCACCATCGATGCCCTGCGCCGCAGCTCGGCACGCCGCATCACCGCGGTGATCCCCTATTACGGCTATGCCCGTCAGGACCGCAGGGTTGGCTCGCGCACGCCGATCTCGGCCAAGCTGGTCGCCAACCTGATCACCCATGCCGGCGCCAATCGCGTGCTCACGCTCGACCTGCATGCCGGCCAGATCCAAGGCTTCTTCGACATCCCGCTCGACAATCTCTATGCCGGCCCGGTCTTCTCCAAGGACATCAAGGAGACGCTGAGCAACCGCAACCTGACCGTCGTGTCGCCCGACACCGGCGGCGTGGCCCGTGCCCGCGCCATCGCCAAGCGTATCGACGCCGACCTCGCGATCATCGACAAGCGCCGCGAGGCCGCCGGTGTCAGCGAAGTCATGAACGTGATCGGCGACGTGAAGGGCCGCGACTGCATCCTGATCGACGACATCGTCGATTCGGGCGGCACTCTCTGCAACGCCGCGGTCGCATTGATGGACCAGGGCGCCACGTCGGTCTCGGCCTATATCACGCACGGCGTGCTGTCGGGCGGCGCGGTCGCCCGCGTCGCGGCCTCGCCGATCGAGAAGATGGTGATCACCGATTCGATCATGCCCACCGAGGCGGTGCGCGTGTCGCCCAACATCAAGCCGCTCAGCATCGCGACGCTGATGGCCGAGGCGATGAAACGCATCACCGACGAGGCGTCTGTCTCGAGCCTGTTCGACTAGGAATTTCAAGAGATCCGGCGATGGGCACCCCTGGAGGCCACGCCGCGATAAGAGAGCAACCCAAGGAGATATCAGATGGCAGAGACGACCAAAGTCGTCGCGAAGATGAGAGATCGGGCCGGCAAAGGGGGCGCCCGTTCCAGTCGTCGCGATGGACTGATTCCCGCCGTGATCTACGGCGACAAGCAGCCTCCCGTCATGATCGCCGTCGAGC
>JABMNB010000478.1 GCA_013205335.1 Rhodospirillales bacterium | reverse complement strand
CTGCTCCGGAAGGCCGTCGAACAGTTCCTTCTCCGGCATCAACACCTCCACCAAATGCGCTTCGATGGAATCATCACTGGAGTGAATTCGAAAGACAAAGATTCACAAGTTCTGAGGAGGCGCACAGCGCCGTCTCGAAGGGTGGGTAGCAGACGTGGTGTTGTGCCCACCCTTCGAGACGCGCGCCAGGGGCACGCTACTATGAAGCTCAAGAGTTGGGGCGTCTGTTCAAGCGGGTGTGAGTTGGTGTGGAAGGCTGTATCCCAGGTCATGCAGCCTGCGCAGGAGGCGCCGGACGGTCTTGTCGCGGTGCTGCCGATCGAAGTGAGTGGGGCCGAGGTCACGGTAGGGGACGCCGTCCCGCAGGATGAAGTAAGCGGAGGTGAGCATGGAGGCGGCGACGGCAATGATGGCCTTCCTGGCGCCCCGGCGAGCCTTGATGCGCTGGAACTGGGCGCGCAGATAACTGGCTTTGGTGCGGACGGCAGCCCAGGCGGCGGTGACGAGGGCGGTCTTGAGCCAGGTGCCGCCTTTGCGCAGGCGGGTCGAGCGACGCTTGCCGGCGCTTTCGTCGTTTCGAGGGCACAGGCCGGCCCATGAGATGAGATGGCCGGGGGTAGCGAAGCGCGTCATGTCGATACCGATCTCCGCCACGATGACCTCAGCCGAGACCTCACTGATGCCGGGCATCGTGGTCAGCAGTCGGGCGCGCTGATGGATCGGCTCCAAGGATTTTCCCACGGCGGCATCGACCTCCCCGACGGTGTGTTCCAGGGCGGCGATCAGATTGAGGTGCAGCCTGAGCAAGGTGCGATGGTGAGGCCTGATGCGGCCGTGCAGTGCCTCGACGAGTTCGTCGTGCTTGCGCCGCGCGGTGCCTTGAGCGAGGTCGGCCAGCCTGTGAGGGTCGCTCTCGCCCTCGATGATGGCACCGAGCATGGCCCTGCCCGATACCCCCAGCACCTCCGACAGCACGCTGCCGAGCTTGATGTTGGCGTCTTCCAGCACCTTCTGGATGCGCAGCGAATGCTGACTGATCTCGCGGACCAGTTGCTTGCGCGTGCGCGTCAAGTCGCGCAGCTCCTGGATCGGCTGGGGCGGCACGAAGCTGGAGCGGATCAGCCCATGCGCCAGCAGATCGGCAATCCACATCGCGTCGTTGACGTCGGTCTTGCGGCCCGGAACGTTCTTGATGTGTTGGGCATTGGCCAGCACAAGCTCGGCCTGGCCTTCCAGCACGTGCCAGACCGGCCGCCAGTAAATGCCGGTCGCCTCCATCGCGACATGACTGCAGCCGTGCTCGACGAGCCATTCGCCCAGCGCCAGCAATTCGCGCGTCGTCGTGGCAAAGCTGCGCGTCTCGTGATGCTCCGGCTCCGATACGCAACGAACGCAGGCCACCACCGTGTCCTTGTGGACATCCAGGCCCGCGCAGCGCGGGTAAAGCACTTGCATGGTTCGTCCTCCTCTTCTGCGACAAGGCGGCGCCAGGAGGAACCCTCGATATCGAAGTCTACTATACGTGCTCCAGGGCGGACGACCGCCCGTGGCAACAGTTCGGGGTGCTCGCAGGGTCCCGGGTCCAACTCCTCAACGGGCTCTTCTTGCACCAAGCAAACGCCAACCTCTGTCCCGGCGCCATAACCATCAAACCCCACTTTCCGAACCCGCGCCACATCAGCCGGCTTCATTCCTCGGGGACGGCGAAGCCGATGGGAAACTCCTCAGGATGAGCTGGAGGGGTCAAGGTGAGACGGAAGGGCTGCTAGACGGCGTCGCCCAGGCAAATCCCCAGCGCGCGGGCGGTACGGATGAGCGTGCCGTCGGGATCGACGGTCCGCGATTTGCCGACGACCGACGAGAGCGGCACGTCGATCACCTGACGGTTCCACCAGGCCACCATGTGGTCGCCCTTGCCTTCGGCCAGCAGGTCGACCGCACGCACGCCCAGCGCCGAGGCGAGCAGCCGGTCCTCCGCGGTCGGCATGGCGCCGCGCTGCACGTGTCCCAGCACGGTGGCGCGCGCTTCCGCGCCGGTGGCCCTGGCGAGGCGTTTGGCCAGCCAGTCGCCGACGCCG
>JABMNB010000477.1 GCA_013205335.1 Rhodospirillales bacterium | reverse complement strand
GCGGCGCTCCTCAGGATGAGGTAAGTGCTTGAATTGATTCAATTCATTTCCGGCCAGCCTCTCAGGATGAGGGTGTGGGTTTGACTCGCGCTGAGAAAGACTTCCCGCTCAGACGTAACCCGGCCCCTCGATCACCGGGTGGGCGATCAGGAAACTCTCGTCGATCTCGACGCCGATGCCCGGCTTGTCGAGCGGGCGGACGCAGCCGTCCGTGCCGATCTGCCACGGCGCGCTTCCCAGCTCGTCGCGGAACTTGTTGGCCACCGAGAGATCGGCCTCGAAGTAGCCGCCATTGTCGATCGACGCCAGGAAGTGGATCGACACGGCATGGTTCAGGCCGGTCATCGAACTGTGCGGATGGATCGGCAGCTTCCACATCGAGGCGGCGGCCGCGATGCGCTGGACCTCGGTGATGCCGCCGCTCTTCGACAGGTCGGGCTGCAGGATGGTGATGTTGCCGTCCTCGATGATCCGATGGAACTCGAAGCGCGTGTAGTGGTTCTCGCCGGCCGCCAGTGGCGTCACGCCCCAGCCCTTGGCCATCGCATAGGAGCGGTGGTCGTGCGCCGGGAACGGCTCCTCCAGCCAGGAAATATTCAGCTCGTCCATCGCCGGCATCACGCGGCGCACATCCTCGACCGTGTAGCCGGTGTTGGCGTCGGTCAGCAGCACCATGTCGTCGCCGAAGCGCCTGCGCACCGCCGTCATGCGCGCGATGTCGTTCTTCACATTGTCGCCGACCCGCAGCTTGAGTGCCTTATAGCCGGCCGCGACCATGGGTCCGGCCTCGTCCGCCAGCGACTCCGGCGCCTGGTAGCCCAGCGAGATGCCGCCGGCATAGGCAGGCACCGGTCTGTTGGAGCCGCCCAGCAGCTTGTAGAGCGGCCAGCCGACGGCCTTGCCCTTGATGTCCCACAGCGCCTGGTCGAGGCCGCTCATCGCCATGGCGGTGGCCGCGCCCATGCCGTGGCTGCCGAGCTGGAACTTGTAGATCCTGGCCCAGATGCCGACCGTGTCGGTCGCGTCCATGCCAACCACGAAACCCTTCAGCGTCGTGTTGATCAGATGGCCGATGCTGCCAGGCGAACGGGCATGGTGGCTCTCGCCCCAGCCCACGATGCCATCCTCGGTCGTCACCTTGACCATAACGCAGTCGCGCTTGGTCATGGTGCCGATGCCCAGCGAGACCTGCAGCTCCTTCGGCACGCGATAGCTGGTCGGGTAGGCCTTTACGTCGACGATTTTCATGAGAGTCCTCCCCGCTGGGGGCGCGCCACTCCAGTGGCGCGTCATTAGGATTGGCAAGCGAAGACGCGCGACTTCAGAGCGGAGGTTACTCCGCTCGCAGTCGCGCGCCCCCAGCTACGCCACCTTGTATTTCTTCAGCACCTCGCGATCGATCTCGATGCCGAGGCCGGGCCCCGTCGGGACCTGGACGATGCCCTTCTTCTGCTCGATCGGCTCCTGCGCCAGGTGATCGCGCAGCGGGTTGGGCGTCTGCTCGAATTCGAGCATCGGCGGCATCGGCCGGAAGGCGGGCGGCTGGTCCGGCAGCGCTGCCAGAAACTGTACGGTGGCGGCGAGCCCGATGGCCGAGCCCCACGCGTGCGGCACGCATTCGACGCCGAAGGCCGAGGCCAGCGTCGCGATCTTGCGGCATTCCGAGAAGCCTCCGGCCGCGCAGAGATCGGGCTGCACGATGTCCATCGCCTTCCGGGCGACGATGTCGCGGAAGCCCCAGCGGGTGAAATCGTTCTCGCCACCGGCCACCGCCATGTCGAGGGCGCGCGTCACCTCGATGTAGCCGTCATGGTCCTCGGGGCTGATCGGCTCCTCGAACCACAGAATATCCTGTTCCTCCAGCATGCGACCGAGCTTGATGGCGTTGGGCACCGAGAAACAGTGGTTGGCGTCGACCGCGAGCTTGACGTCCGGACCGATCGCCTCGCGCACCGCGGCGACGCGGCGGGCGTCGAGCTTCAGGTCGCCGAGGCCGATCTTCATCTTGATGGCCTTGAAGCCGTCGTTCTTGAACTCGAGCGCCTCCTCGACGGCTTCCTCGATCAGGCGGTTCATGTCGATGAAGTAGAGGCCGGTCGCGTAGGGAATGACCTCGCTGCGATAGGCACCGCCGATCAGCTTGTGCACCGGCTTGTTCACGGCGCGGCCCATGATGTCCCACAGCGCGATGTCGATGCCGGAGATGGCGGAGATCGCCATGCCGGTCGTGCCGTAATCCTTGATCCTGTTGTAGAGGTCTTCCCAGATCGCCTCGACGTCGAACGGATCGCGGCCGATCACCCGCGCCTTGTACTGCGTTTCGACGAAGGTCTTGGCGACGGCGGCAGGACCGTAGCATTCGCCCCACCCGGTGATGCCTTCATCGGTCGAAATCTCGACGAGACAGGTCGAGCGCGTCCCATAGACCCAGCCGCGCGCCGACACGAACGGCTTATCGACCTTGCAGCTCAGGATGTGGCAGACGACGTCCGTCACCTTCATCTTCGTTTCCTCCGGATTTATTCGTTAGCCGACTGATATCAGCAAATTGCCGAGCCTGTCCTGCCGGACCTTGTCGCCCGGTTCGACGACGGTGGTGCAGTCGAGCTGTTCGAGGATCGCCGGACCTTCCAGTGTGGCGTCGAGCGGCAGCTTCTCGCGGGCATAGACCGGCGTCTCATGCCAACCGTCGTTGAACCAGACACGGCGCGTGCCGAGCTTCGCCGCCGCGAGCGTCGGGGCGCGCTCGGTCGCGGCGAGGGCGCCCAGAGAAATATCCGGCCGCACGCCGATCACCGCCGTGTGCAGGTTGACGAGGACCGGCGGGATTTCGGCGAGCTCGATGCCGAAGCGCCGCCAGTAGGCGGCGGCGAAGGCTTTGTGCAGGCCGGCGACACCGATGGCGGCGCTGTCGACGCCGACCGACAGGATGTGGCTCTGCCCCTGGAACTGCATGTCGGCCGACAGGACGCGGCGCAGCTCGCGCACCGGCACGCCCTCACGCGCGATCGTCGCCTCGCCCTCGGCCGCCTGCTCGGCATAGATGCGCGCCACCGTGGCGTCGTCGACGGCGGACAGCGGCTTGTTCACGGTGCGCACATAGTCGTGGCGCAGATCGGCCACGACGCAGCCCAGGGCATTGGTGATGCCGGGTCTCGCCGGCACCAGCACGGTCGGAATGCCGAGTTCGCGCGCCAGCGCGGTCGCGTGCAACGGACCTGCGCCGCCGAAGGCGAACAGCGCGAAGTCGCGTGGATCGTGGCCGCGCGACAGCGACACCAGGCGCACGGCGCCGCCCATGCGGTCGTTGGCGATGCGCAGGATGGCGCCGGCCGCCGCCTCGGCGTCGAGGCCGAGCCGCTGCCCCACCTTCTCCAGTACGAGACCGCGCACATGATCGAGCGTCACGGGATGGTCGACGCCCAGCAGCTTGTCCGGGTTGAGCCGGCCCAGCACCAGATTGGCATCCGTGATGGTGGGCTCGGTGCCGCCGCGGCCGTAGCAGATCGGACCGGGCCGGGCGCCGGCGCTCTCGGGGCCGACCCGCAACATGCCGGCCGCGTCGACCGAGGCGATCGAGCCGCCGCCCGCACCGATCGTGTGGACGTCGACCATCGGTACGTGGATCGGCATCGCATATTCGAGTTCGAGCTCGCCCGAGACCTGCGGCACGGCATTTTCGATCAGCCCGACATCGGTCGAGGTGCCGCCCATGTCGTAGGTGATCAGGTTGGGATGGCCCGAGGCGCGGCCGGTGTAGGCCGCCGCCATCACGCCCGAGGCCGGGCCGGACATCACCGTGTTCACAGCCGCCTCGGCGATGAGCTGCGAGGAGATGGTGCCGCCATTGCCCTGCATCACCAGCAGGTCGCGGTCGTATCCCTTGGCCTTCAGCTCCGTGCGCAGGCGCGACAGATAGCGGTCGAGCACCGGCTGCACCGAGGCATTCACCGCCGCCGTCACGCCGCGCTCGTACTCGCGATACTCCGACAGGATGGCATGGCCCGCGGTGACATAGGCGTTCGGCCACAGGCCGCGCACGATCTCGGCGGCGCGGCGCTCGTGCGCCGGGTTGATGTAGCTGTGCAGGAAATGGATGACGACCGCTTCGCAGCCCGCCGCCAGCAGCCTCTTTGCGGCGTCGGTCACGGCGGCTTCATCGAGGGGTGTCAGCACCTTGCCGTCGGCATCCATGCGTTCGGGAACTTCAAGTCGCACCTCGCGGTCGATCATGGGCCGGAAGGTGCCGCGCAGCCCGTAGGCCTGCGGCCGTGTGCGACGGCCGATCTCCAGCACGTCGCGGAAGCCCTTTGTCGTGATCAAACCGACCTTGGCGATCTTGCGTTCGAGCAACGCGTTCGTCGTGGTCGTCGTGCCATGCACCACGGCTTGCAACAATGCGGGATCGAGGCCGGCCGCGGCCAGCGCCGCCATGAAGCCGATCGCCTGGTTGTCGACGGTCGTTGGCACCTTGGCGAGCCGCACTTCGTTGGAGGCCGGATCGATCGCCAGCAGGTCGGTGAAAGTGCCGCCGACATCGATGCCGACGGTGAAGGTGCTTTTGGGCGCCATGTGTTCAGACCGAAAGATATTGTTCGCGGAGGGAGGCGTCCGCCGCCAGCTCGGCCATCGAACCGCCGAAGCGGATCTGGCCCTTTTCGATGATGTAGGCGCGGTCGGCGACGCCGAGGGCAAAATGCAGGTTCTGTTCGCACAGGATCACCGACAGGCCCTCGCTCTTCAGGGCGCGGATGGAGTTGGCCATCTGCTCGACGATGATGGGCGCGAGCCCCTCGGACGGCTCGTCGAGCAGCACGCAGCTCGGATTGCCCATCAGGGTGCGGGCGATGGTGAGCATCTGCTGCTCGCCGCCCGACATCCGCCCGCCCGGCCGTTCGCGCATGCGCGCGAGATTCGGGAAAAGCGAGAAGAGCTTCTCTTCCGTCCAGGCCGGCACGCCGGCACGGACCGCCTGGCGTCCGACTTCGAGATTCTCCATCACGGACAGTTCGGTGAAGATGCGGCGTTCCTCGGGCACGTATCCGAGGCCGAGGCGCGCAATGCGATAGGGCGGCAGGCGCTCGATGCGCTGGCCGGCGAAGCTCACCTCGCCGCGGGCCGGCGGCACCAGGCCCATGATCGCCTTCATGGCCGTCGACTTGCCGGCGCCGTTGCGGCCGAGCAATGCCACGACCTCGCCGGCACGCGCCTCCAACGAGATCCCGTGCAAAATATGGGCGCGACCATAGAAGGCGTGCAGATCGATGACCTGCAACATCAGTGCGCGCTCCCGAGATACACGGCGCGCACATTGGCATTGGCCCGCACCTCCTGCGGCGTGCCGCCGGCGATGAGCACGCCCCGGTCGAGCACGATGATGCGATCGGCCTGGGTGAAGACGACGTCCATGTCGTGCTCGGTGAACAGGACCGCGATGTTGCGCGCCCGCGCCAGCCGTGCCGTCAGTTCCATCAGCGCCACGCGTTCCTTCGGCGCCATGCCGGCGGTCGGCTCGTCCATCAGCAGCAGGCGCGGGTTGTTGGCCAGTGCGATGGCCAGTTCGACCCGCTTCAGGTCGCCATAGGCCAGCACGCCGCAGGTCCGCTCCGCCTGATCGAGCATGCCGACCTGGTCGAGCAGCGCATCGGCTTCCTTCGCAAAGGCGGCGCCGAAGCGCGACAGCAGGGAGCGCAGGCGGCCGGCATGCGAATAGAGCGCCATCTGCACGTTCTCGCGCACGCTGAGCGAGACGAAGGTGGCGGTGATCTGGAAGGTGCGGCCGACGCCCAGCCGCCAGATGGCGCGCGGGCGCAGGCCCACGATGTCCTTGCCTTCGAGGCGCACGATGCCGGCATCGGGCGCGAGCTGGCCGTTCAGCATGTTGAAGCAGGTGCTCTTGCCGGCGCCGTTCGGCCCGATCAGCGCCAGCATCTCGCCGGCCGAAACGGCGAAGGAAACGTCGGCCACCGCCCGGACGCCCCCGAAGGACTTGTGCAGCCCCTCGACCTGCAGCACCGCGTCGCTCATGCACGCTGCTCCCGCCAGCGCGCAACGAGCGCCTTCAGCCCGCCGACCAGGCCTTGCGGGAACAGCAGCACGATCAGCAGGATCACGCCGCCCATCACGGCGCGCCAGAACTCGGTATTGCGCGCCACCACGTCGCGCAGCCAGGTGAAGATCGCCGCGCCGACCACCGGCCCCGTCAGCGTCTCGACGCCGCCCAGCAGCACCATGATGAGGCCGTCGGTCGACTGGGCGATCGAGATGGTCGACGGCGAGATGCTGCCCTTCGAGAAGGCATAGACAGCCCCCGCCAGCCCGGCCAGCGCGCCGACCAGCACGAAGGCCGC
>JABMNB010000476.1 GCA_013205335.1 Rhodospirillales bacterium | reverse complement strand
GCGGCGCTCCTCAGGATGAGGTAAGTGCTTGAATTGATTCAATTCATTTCCGGCCAGCCTCTCAGGTGCAGGCCCGCATGTCGTGCCGGGTGTTCGAGTTGCGCAGCCAGGTCCCGCGCCTCCAGGTCATCGTCCGGCGGAGGCCGCCCGGCGGTTTCGTCTGCTTCTACGTCGTCGGGTGACGCGTGCGCGCCGACCTCTCTATTGCTTTGTGCATGGCCAGGTCTGCTCGAGCGCCTCGCCGGCCAGTTCGATGAAATTCTCGTGGAGCCGGGCGGGATTGTTGTTGATGTAGGTGACGACACCCCGCACCAGCAGCCGTCGCGTCGAAATGCCGGGCAGGCAGATGTTGGGCTTGATCGCCTGCAGCGTGTCGATGATTCCGGCACAGACTCCGGCAACCAGCAGCCTGGAGGTCGGGATGGGATCGAGGAGGAACGCCTCGCAGCCCAGCATGATGTAGTTGGCCGAGTTCGTGTCCTGCTGCGCCCGCGCGCCGGGGGCCGCCAGGGCGATGCTCAATATGACAGCCACAGACCGTGCCAGCTTCATCCGTCCATTCTCTTCCGTTTCGGCCGATGATAGCGCGAGGCGCGGGCCGGCGAACAGGCTTTGGCGGACTGCCTGCCGCCCGTGATAGGCTGGTCGCCTCGGAACGACAGGTCACGGGAGACGCAAACATGCCGCTGCGCTGGGAGATTCTCCATTCGGAGAAGCTCATCCATGTCGTCGCCGAGGGAGAGGTGACGCTGAAGGAGATGGAAGCGCATTTCGACGCTCTCGTCGTGGCCGACGCGCTGGCGTATTCGAAGCTGTTCGATGCGACCCTTCTGAACCCGGTCTACGACGACGCCGACGTGATGGCGATGGGCGCGCGGCTGAGCGCCTATACGTCTCACTTCCCGAGCGGTCCGTTGGCCGTCGTGGGCCGCGACGAGTCGGTCGTCATGGCCTTCAGGCGCTTCGTCAACATCTCGCCGTCGGACCGGCCGGCGGCCATTTTCAAGACTGAGGCGAAGGCCCGGGCCTGGCTCGCGACGCAAGCCCGCCCCGGGGATTAGGGGAGGAAGCCCAGCCGTCGTCTCCGAAAGCGGCCAGGATGCGATCGCTCCCGATCCGGGCGTGACGGCCCTCCCGACGTAACGGCTGTCGTCAAACCCGCCCGTGGCAGTGCTTGAACTTCTTGCCCGATCCGCAGGGGCAGGATGCGTTGCGTGAGATCTTGCCCCAGGTCGACGGATCGTTGGGATCGACGGGACCCTTGGCGAGCGGGCGCGGACGGTGCAGCGTCGCCACGCCGCCGCCGTCCGGATCGGCCGGATCGTACGCCGGGTCGTCGCTCATCGCCGCGGCGAGCGCAGGGTCCTCGTGCACCTCGTGCATGTTGGAAGGCATCTCGGGCATCGGCGGCGGTTCCATGCGGATCTGCAGGGTCGCCAGCAGGGTCACGACCTGCTCGCGCATGTTGGTCAGCAGATCGTTGAAGAGATTGAAGGCCTCGCGCTTGTACTCGTTCAGCGGATCCTTCTGGCCGTAGGCGCGCAACCCGATGCCCTGGCGCAGATGGTCGAGATGCAGCAGATGGTCCTTCCAGTTCTGGTCGAAGATCTGCATCAGCACGCTCTTCTCGACCTGGCGCCAGACCTCGGGCCCGTACTGCGCGGCCTTCTGCGCGAACACGCGCTCGACGGCGTCGTTCAGCCGGACCTTGATCTCCTCGTCGGCGATGCCCTCTTCCTTGGCCCACTCGTCGACCGGCAGGTCGAGGCCGAAGATGCGCTGCACCTCGTCCTTCAGCTCGCCGATCTTCCACTGCTCGGCATAGACGTCCTCGGGGATGGTCCGCCGGATGAGCGTGTCGACGACGTCGCGGCGCATGCCGGCGACCGTGTCGGACACGTCCTCGGTGCCCATCAGCTCGATGCGCTCCTTGTAGATCTCCTGGCGCTGGGCGTTCATCACGTCGTCGAAGCGCAACAGGTTCTTGCGGATCTCGAAGTTGCGCGCCTCGACCTTGCCCTGCGCCGTCTCCAGCGCCTTGTTGAGCCAGCGATGGGTCAGCGCCTCGTCGTTGGCCATGCCCTTCTTCTGAACCCAGTCGAGGACCTTGTTGTTGCCGAAGATGCGCATCAGGTCGTCTTCCAGCGACAGGAAGAACCGGCTGGAGCCGGGGTCTCCCTGTCGGCCGGCGCGGCCCCGAAGCTGGTTGTCGATCCGGCGGGCCTCGTGGCGTTCGGTGCCCACG
>JABMNB010000475.1 GCA_013205335.1 Rhodospirillales bacterium | reverse complement strand
CCTCCTCTTCCTCTTCCTCTTCCTCTTCCTCTTCGTTCGGTGGCGGCGGTGGCGGCGGAGGCGGCGGCGCGCCCCGCCCCGCGTCGTTCGACGAATGGCTGCAGGCCTTCAAGGAACAGATGACGTTTTTCACCGGCCTCAAGCTCGATGTCGGCCTGCCGCGCTGGCAACTCGCCGACGTGCTGCCGGTCCTGCCCGTGGTCGGCGCGGCGATCGGGCTGGCGTCCGGGCTGGTCTTCGCCATCGTCCGCGGCATCGCCGGGCCGGGCTGGCTGGCGGCCGTGCTGGCGGTCGGCGCGGCGATCATCCTGACGCGCGCCCTGCATGAAGACGGGCTGGCCGATACCGCCGACGGGCTGGGCCCCCATGCGCTGGAGCCGGCGCGGCGGCTCGAGATCATGCGCGACAGCCGCAACGGCACGTTCGGCGTGCTGGCATTGGCGCTCACGGTGCTGATCAAGGTCGCGTGCCTGGCGCAGTTCGGTGCGGCGACCGGTCTCGTCGTCCTGATCTCGGCCCACGCCCTGTCGCGCGCCGTGCTGGCCTATCCGCTGCTGGCCTTTTCGCCCGTCCATGGCGACGGGCTGGGCGCCCAGGCGGGCAAGCCGACCGACAACGACGTGTGGATCACCATCGGCATCGGCGCGGGGCTGGCCTTCCTGCTGATGCTGGGCAAGGGCCTGTTCGTGGCGATCCTGGCGCCGCTCGCGGTCCTCGCCTCGGCCTGGTTCTCCACGCACTGGATCGCCAGGCGGCTCGGCGGCTACACCGGCGACACGCTGGGCGCCGTGCAGCAGAAGGCCGAGGTCGTCTTCCTCGTGGTGGCGGCGCTGTTCATCGGCCGCTAAGAAGGCGACCGCTTAAAGGTCCATCGGAGGTACAGCATGGCGACAGGCGCCAAGATCACGGGAGCCGTCACGCGGTGGTGGTGGGTGCGGCATGCGCCGGTGCCCAATCCGGAGCGCCGCTGCTACGGCCAGTCGGACATGGATTGCGACGTGAGCAACGAGGCGCTGTTCCGTCACCAGGCGAAGCTGCTGCCCAAGGGCGCCGTCTGGTACGCCTCCAACCTGCTGCGCGCCCGCAAGACCGCCGAGCATCTCGCCCGGGCCGGCGCCGAGATGGGCGAGCTCCATATCGATCCCGATCTCGCCGAGCAGCATTTCGGGTCGTGGCAGGGTCTCACCTATGTCGAGATCGCCGAGAACCACGCCGACAACCATCTGTTCTGGCTGGGACCGCCGGAATTCAGACCCGACGGCGGCGAGAGCTTCGTCGATCTGCGCGACCGCACGGTGCGCAGCATCGACCGGCTGACCGCCGAGCATAAGGGCCGCGACATCGTGGCGACGGCGCACGGCGGCACCATCCGCGCCGCGCTGGCGCACGCCTTCGACCTGCATCCGGAAGCGGCGGTGCGCTTCGAGATCGACAATGTCTCGATCACGATGATCGAACATTACGAGCAGGCCAATCCCGCCCATGCCTGGCGGGTGTCGTTCGTGAACTACATGCCGCGCGAACTCGTCCTCGGCCCGGCCGGCGGACCTGCGTGACGGGAGCTGCGAAGAGCGCCGCCGACCTGGCGGCCGAACAGGCAGCCCACTGGAACGGGCCGGGCGGGCAGGGCTGGCTGCGGGCGCAGGCCCGGCTCGACCATTCGTTGGTCGAGATCGGCCGCCGCGTCCTCGCCCTGGCGAACGCCCAGCCGGCTGAGAAGGTGGTCGACGTCGGCTGCGGCCCCGGCGGCACGACCGCCGCGCTGGCGGCATCGGTCGGGCCGGCGGGTCACGTTCTGGGGGTCGACATCTCGCGGGTGCTGATCGACGCGGCCCTGACGCGAAGGCTTGCCAACGCGACGTTCATCGCGGGCGATGCCGGCACGCATCCGTTCGATGCGGCGTCCGCCGACCTGATCTTCTCGCGCTTCGGCGTCATGTTCTTCGCCGATCCGGTCGCGTCCTTCGCCAACCTGCGCCGCGCGCTCAAGCCGGCGGGCCGGCTCGCCTTCGTCTGCTGGCGGCCGCCGCAGGACAATCCCTGGAGCCTCGTGCCGGTGAAGGCGGCGGCGCCGTTCCTGCCGCCGCTGCCGCGGCCGGGTCCGGAAGATCCCGGCCAGTTTTCCTTCGGCGACCGCGCCAGGGTCGAACGCATCCTGACGGGTGCGGGCTTCGCTTCCCTCGCGATCGAGCCGCTCGACGTTCAAATGTGGATGGGCAAGGACGTGGCCGATGTGGTGGCCAATGCCGGCCGCTTCGGGCCGCTGGCCCGCGCCTTCGCCGAAGCCGATCCCGAGTCCGTCACGAAGGCGAAGGCCGCCATCGCCGAGGCGCTGGCGCCTCACGTGACGACGGAGGGCGTGTCGCTGCCGGGCGCCTGCTGGCTGGTCAGCGCGACGCCCGGCTGATGGAGCATATCTCGACCTTTCCGCTGCCGCCGGTGACGCTCGTGCTGGGCGGCGCCCGCTCGGGCAAGAGCACCCATGCCGAGCGGCTGGTGACGGGCACCCTGCACGGCGGGGCGCCGCGGCCGGCGATCTATATCGCGACCGCCGAGGCGGGCGACGTCGAGATGGCGACCCGCATCATGGCGCACCGCGCTCGCCGCGGCGGCAGCTGGACCACGATCGAGGAGCCGCTGAAGCTCGCCGCCGCCCTCGAAACCGCGGCGGCGCACGGCCAGCCGGTGCTGGTCGATTGCCTCACGCTCTGGCTCTCCAACCTCATGCATGCCGGCGAGGACGTCGACGAGGCGACAGGCGAGATGCTGCGTTCACTGAATGATCACAAGATGCCGGT
>JABMNB010000474.1 GCA_013205335.1 Rhodospirillales bacterium | reverse complement strand
GAATACGGCTTCGACCTGCACAACGCGCTTCGCCTCGAGAAGAAGGAGGACATGAAGAAGCGCGGCCTGTCCTCGCCCGACAATGCCGACGGGCTGGCGCTGACCTTCGCCTATCCGGTGGCGGACCTGCCGGAGGACACACGGTTCGAGGCGGGCGACCGAACGGCCGCGACCGGCGCGGTCACCATCGAGTCCGACTACGATCCGCACGCGGATCTGTAGAGGAGAATTCGCGGCCAATGGCCAGGCGGCTTCATGGAAGAGCGCCACTGGATGGCGCCCCGCCTTGTCCTTGGCCGGTGGGAAACGCTGGACTCACAGTCACTGCATTGTCATGTTCCAGCCAGCCGCCCGCAGAGGCGATCGGGAGGCATCCTGGGCGACCGCTCGATCGGCCGGCACGATGTCTGGAGGCCCGCCGTTCTCCTCATCCCCGAGGGAACGGCGGGCCTTTTCAGATTTCGATGTCCGCGCGCCCGGCCGCCGACGTGCTCGCGCCGCACGCACCATTTTTACCGGCGACCCGGAACAGCGATCGTCTGCTCGAAGCGGTGGGACTGCTGGAGGCCGTGATCTCGGGCGAGCGGGCCGCTGTCGGCCACCGAGAGGAAGCCTGCCGAACGGGCGCTGTAGCAGGCGAATGCGTGCGCAAGTGGGCTTCGCACTATTCCATTTCTCTCAGCAATGGCCGGCCAGGCCACGACTGCCAAAGCTTCGGCAGCAAAGAATCTGCCGAGCTCGGGTAAGCCGACGAACTGCAAGAAGGTGCACTCGCTCGCGCCGTCCATCGCCGGAAAACCTTTGGCAGTGGGCGAGTGCTGCTGAAGTGTCCGAGCCCGACACCGCGCTAGCCGCGATCAGAGCAAGCGTCTTGCAAATGATTGCCCATTGATTTCGAGAAGAGGGCCGGTCGCTGCTTTTCCCGCTTGCATCTTCAAAATCCGGTTCATCAGTAACTCAGGGGCTCGCTTCTCACAGGAGAAACGCCCTTGGGTATTTTTGGTGGCGGCCAGGCCGCTTATCCTCCGATGTCGCCGCCGGCTCTGCCGCCGGCACCCGATCCCGTCCCGTCGATGGTCGATCCGTCGGTGCGCGAGGCGCGGGATGCGCAGAAGAAGCGCGCCGCCGCCATGGCGGGCTACGCCTCGACGATCGCGACCGGCGGGCTCGGGCTCACCGAGAGCGCCTCCACCACCGCCTCCCGCGGCAAGACGATTCTGGGGGCCTGAGCGATGGCGCACGATCCCTCGCTCCGCCGCCACATCGATGCCCGCCTCGGTGTCCTGAAGCGCCAGCGCCAGTCGTGGGAGCCGGACTGGCGCGACCTGTCGCGCCTCGTCAATCCGCGGCGCGGGCAGTTCTTCTCCTCGCCCAACCAGGGCGGCCGCGGCGTGCAGGCCAATGGCGCCATCCTCGATCCCACGGCGAGGTTTGCGCTCCGCACGCTGGTCGCAGGGATGATGTCGGGCGTCACCTCGCCGGCCAGGCCATGGTTTCGGCTCTCCATTCCCGACCGCCGCGTGGCGTCGCTGGCGCCGGTCAAGGTGTGGCTCGACGAGTGCGCCGAACGCATGCGCATGGTGTTCAACGCCGGCAACCTCTATTCGGCGCTGCCGGTGATGTACGAGGAGCTGGCCCAGTTCGGCACCGGCTGCGCGATCGTCGAGTTCGACCGCGAGGACGTGATCCGTCTCTACCCGCTGTCGACCGGGGAATACTGGCTGGGCCTCGACTGGCGCGGCCGCGTCGACACTCTGGCGCGGCGCTTCATGTATTCCTATCGCCAGATCGAGGCGCGCTGGCCCGACCATGGCATTGGCGAAATCTCCGAACGTGCGCGCAGCGCCGATGCCGATACCGAGATCGCCCTCCTGCACATGATCGAGCCTAACACGGGCTACGAGAAGGGCCGGCTCGACCGGGCGGGCAAGAAGTTTCGTTCGGTCTACTGGCGCGAGGGCGGCGGCCAGGCCGAGGGTGAATTCATCCACTGCGGTGGCTATTCGCAGTTCCCGGCGCTGACGCCGCGCTGGTCGCCGATCGGCAACGACGCCTATTCCACGGGGCCCGGCCACGACGCGCTGCCCGACGTGAAGTCGCTGCAGATCCTGAAGAAGCGCGAGCACAACGCCGTCGACAAGCATGTAAACCCGCCGATGGGCGCGCATGTCAGCCTGCGCGGCTCGGCCTCGTCGGTGCTGCCCGGCGCCATCAACTTCTTCACCACCCAGGAGCGGGGAGCGGGGATGTGGCCGCTCTACCAGACGGCTCCCGGCGCGATCGACGCGGTCGAGCGCCTCGTGGCGCGCACCCAGGGCTTCATCAAGTCGGCCTTCTTCGCCGACCTCTTCCTGATGATCTCCGACATGGACGGCGTGCAGCCGCGCAGCCAGCTCGAGATCAGCGCCCGCCGCGAGGAGAAGATGCAGATGCTGGGGCCGGTGCTCGAGAACCTGCACGACGACCTGCTGCAGCCGCTGGTCCAGCGCACCTTCGCCATCATGACCGAGCACGGGCTTTTCCCCGAGCTGCCGCCCGAGCTTCACGGCTATCCGCTCGACGTCGAGCTGATCTCGATCCTGGCGCAGGCGCAGAAGGCGGCCGACCTCGGCTCGGTCGAGCGGCTGTGGGCCTTCGCCGGCAGCATCGCGACGACGCGGCCCGAGGTGCTCGACAAGCTGAACGCCGACGAGAGCATCGACGTCTATGCCGACAAGCTCGGTGCCCCTGCCGCCATCACCGTGGCCGACGACGTGGTGGCCCGGGTCCGCACCGAGCGCGCCCAGCGGGCCGACGCCGCGCAGGCCCTGCAGGTGGCCGGCGCCATCGCCGCGGGCGCCAAGACCTTGAGCGAGACCGAGGTCGGCGGCGGCCGCAACGCCCTTCAATCCGTACTGGGAGTCTGAGAGATGCACGATCCGAACGATGCCAGGCAGGTCCGCCAGGCCGAACGACTCGAGAAGCAGGCGCAGGAGCGCGTCGCCGATGACCTCTGCGCGGTGATGGCGACCGAGCACGGCCGGCGCTTCATGAACGGGCTCCTGGGCCTCTGCGACATCAGGAGCGACGGCTACGTGCCCGGCGGCCCCGAGGCGCAGAGGCAGCAGGATTACAGGGCTGGCCGCCGCAGCATCGGCATCGAGCTGCTGGGTGAGCTCGAACGGCACGCCCCGGAAATGACAGAGCTGATGAGTGTGGAAGCCCGCTTCAACGAGATCCGAACCGAATTGGCGGCCTGGGCCGCGGAGGAGCAGACCGATGTCTGATACGATCGACACGACGACGACAGAGGTGGAGCAGGGCGCGGCGTCCGAAGTCGCCCGGACTCCGGAGGGCGAGGTCGCGGCCTCGCAGGCCCGGGCGGAGTCAGGCGACGAAACCGCGCTTTCGGAAGCCGCCGCTGCGGAAGCCGCCACGGACTATTCGGGCCTCACGCTGCCCGAGGGCTACCGTGCCGACGATCCGGTGTTCGCCGACGTCGTGAAGCTGTTCGACGCCGAGAAGATCGCGCCCGAGACGGCGCAGCGGCTGATCGACTTCACCATCGAGCGCGACAGGGAGATCGCGCGGGCGGTCAACGAGCACTCCGTGGCCACGTGGACGAAGCAGACGAGCGAATGGCGGTCGACCTCGGAGAAGGAGTTCTCGCCCGAGGCGCTGGGCGAGGCCCGGGCGGCGCTCTCGCGGGTCTTCGACCGGCAGACCATCACCTATCTCGAGGGGCTGGGCTTCACCAACCACCCGGGCCTGATCCGCGGGATGGTGAAGGTGGCCCGCACGATCAAGGACGACTCGTTCGTGGGCGGCAATGCCGGCCGCGGCAACGGCGCGATGGACCCCAAGTCCCTCTATCCCAACTCCCAGCACAACTAGGAACCAAGCTCCATGGCAACGCTTTCCGTGACCAATCCGACCCTGGCCGACTGGTCCAAGGTCATCGACCCCAACGGCAGCATCGCGCAGGTCATCGGCCTGCTGTCGCAGATGAACGAGATCACCGACGACATGGTGTGGAACGAAGGCAACCTGCCGACCGGCCATCGCACCAGCGTGCAGACCTCGCTGCCGACCGGCACGTGGCGCCGCTTCAACGAAGGCATCGTGCCGACCAAGAGCACGAGCACGCAGATCACCGACTCGTGCGGCATGCTCGAGACCTATTCGGAGATCGACAAGGCGCTGGCCGACCTCAACGGCAACACCGCGGCCTACCGGCTGAGCGAGGACCGCGCCTTCCTCGAGGGCCTGACGCAGCAGCTCGCGGGCGTGCTGTTCTACGGCAACACCGCGACCAATCCCGAGCGCTTCATGGGATTCGCGCCGCGCTACAACACGACTTCGACGGCGACGTCGCAGACCGCCAACAACTTCATCTCGGGCGGCGGCGCGGGCTCCGACAACACGTCGATGTGGTTGGTCGGCTGGGGCGACCTCACTGTGCACGGCATCTTCCCCAAGGGCAGCAAGGCCGGGCTGTCGATGAAGGATCTCGGCGAGCAGACGCTGCTCGACGCCGCCGGCAACCGATATCAGGGCTATCGCACGCACTACAAGTGGGATGCGGGCCTCACCGTGCGCGACTGGCGCTATGTCGTGCGCATCGGCAACATCGACGTGTCGGATCTGGCGGGCGCCACGCCGGCCGACCTGGTCAAGCTGATGATGCGGGCGATGAACAAGATCCCCAACATCAAGATGTGCCGGCCCGCCTGGTACATGAACCGCACCACGAAGCAGTGGCTGGACATCCAGCGCAACCTCGGCGCCGCGGTCTCGAACACCACCAACAACACCAACATCCGCCGCACGCTCGACGAGAGCGATGGCCGCCTCTTCGACTCGTTCGGCGGCATCCCGATCCGCAAGTGCGACCAGATCACGCTGGCCGAAGCGACCGTGTCTTAGGCCGCGTCCAGGAAAGGAAGGAACCCCCACCATGATGTACGACAAGCTCAACACCTTCGGCACCGATCAGGCGGTCACCACGACCGCCGCGTCGACCGACATCGTCGATCTCGGCGCGGCCCGCGACATGGGCAACGGCGAGCCTCTGGAACTGGTGATCCTCGTCACCGAGACGGTCACCGCCGCGGGCGCCGCGACGGTCACTTTCACGCTGGAGACCGACGACAATGCCGGCTTCTCCTCGACCTTCGTGCTCGCCAGCGCGGGCGCGATGGCCAAGGCCGTGCTGACCGCCGGCACGGAAGTGCTGCGCGTGAAGGTGCCGCTCGATGCCGAGCGCTACCTGCGCACCAACTACACGGTGGCCACCGGTCCGCTGACGGCCGGCAAGTTCACCGCGTTCCTCGCCCACGACCGCCAGGCCAGCAGGGCCTACGCGTCCGGCTTCACCGTCTGAGCGGAGACAACGTCATGGCCCAGAAAAACGACAAGCACGACAGGAGCGAGAAGTCCGCGGAGTACGTCGTGGTCGACAATCCCTTCTACGACGGCGTTCAGCTCCACCCGATAGGCGCGCGCATCCTGTGGTCGGGACCGCCGGGCCTCTCGCTCGCCCCAGTCGACGCGCCGCGCCGCCGCAGCGCCGTCGACGCGCCGATCTTCGGCGATCCGCTGGCCGGCCGCGGCGATGGCGCGCCCGTCAAGGCCGCCCGGCCCGGCGACCAGGTCGTCCTGGTGCAGTGATCGTCGAATCGTAGCCGCAGATGGGGGCCGGTCATCGGGCCGGCCCCGCTATCGCGAGGAGAAGTTTCCATGGGTCAAGACATCGCCTGCCAGTCGGCCGCCCGGTGCAGCGCCATCCCTGTCGCGGAGGCAAGTCCGCTGCCGGTGGGCGCATGAGCAACAGTGAACACCGCAATGGCAACGGCGCCGATGGCAAGACCGGCCTCGGCGTGCAGGCCTATCGCTGGCTGGTGGCGGGCGGCATGACGCTGCTCATCCTGCTCTCGCAACGCACCCTCGCGACGCTCGACGACACGGTGACGGCCGTCCGCAATCTGCAGGCCCAGGTCGCCGCCATGCAGGGCACGACCGAGAGCCGCTTCAACGCCCATGCCCAGCGCCTCGACACGATGGACCGCCG
>JABMNB010000473.1 GCA_013205335.1 Rhodospirillales bacterium | reverse complement strand
TTCGACGAGCTGCTGGGCTGGGCGGACATCGTCACGCTGCATTGTCCGCTGACCGAGGAGACCGACCGCATGATCGATGCGGCCGCGCTCGCGCGCATGCGCAAGGGTACGTTCCTGGTGAATGCCGGCCGTGGCCCGCTGGTCGATGATGTTGCGCTGGTCGCCGCGCTGGAAAGCGGCCATCTCGCCGGCGCCGCGCTCGACACCTTCGTCGTCGAGCCGCCCGATCCCGACCATCCGCTGTGGAAGCAGAAGAACGTCATCTTCACGCCCCATATCGGCGGCTCTACGCTTCAGTCGCTGGAGCGGGTCGCGGTGCAGGCCGTCGAGAACATCTTCTACGTGCTCGACGGTACCCCGCCGCCGGCGAAGTGCGTGGTGGGTTAGGCGGCTTCCAGGGCGCCGAACACGGGAATGGTATCGACGGTCCTCTTGCCCGGGCGACGGACGGTGATGTTCACGTCGCAGCCGGCGGCGTGCAGGAAGCGTAACAGGCGGTCCAGCGAGTAGTTGGCGAACTGGCCGCGCAGGAGCCGCGAGACGTCGGGCTGGGCCATGCCCATGATCCTTGCGGCTGTTGCCTGGCTCCAGCCCTTGCTCTCGATCACCAGCTTGATCTCGCTCACCAGCTCCGCCTTCGCGAGATGCGCCGCGGCATTGGGCAGTCCGAGATCGGCAAAGACGTTGCCGCTGCCACGGCTCACCTGGGGAGCGGTCTTGGCGTTCTTCATCGGGATACTCCTTGCTTCGCGTGGGCCTGCGCAGCCTTCAGATTTTCGTGGATCATCTTGATGTCGGCTGGCGAGGTCTTCCGGCCCTGCGTCGACTTCTTCTGGAAGGCGTGCAGAACGTAGACGGCGTTGCCGAACCTCACCGTGTAGACGGCCCGGTAGGTGTCGCCGCTATAGTCCTCGACGATCTCGAGAACACCGGCGCCACCGAAGCCTTTCAGCGGTTTGGCGCTTTCATGTTTGCCGCCCGTCTGAGCCTCGAAAAGGGCGTGACCGACGGCATATCTTGCTGCCGTCGGAAACTCCCTCAGATCCTCCTTCGACGTGCCGACCCAATACACGGGAACAGGAGGCTTGCGTGACATAGACGGAGGTTATAGCAATTCTGCTATAAGTCGAGTCTGGATGCACCTGGCGCAGCACGCCGACGCCCTTGGCCTTCATCGGCGAGGGGATCGGGTCGATCTCGTCGAGAAAGATCACCTCCTGGTGCGGGATGTCGGCATGTATCGGGACCTCGTAGCCCGCGAGATCGTGGTTGACGAAGAGCCGTGGCGCTTGTCGACCGCCAGCTCCTCCATCAGCGCGGCGCCGGCGCCCATGGTCATCGAACCGGTCACCTGGCTGCGCGCCGCGGGCCGGCTGCGCACCGGGCCGGCCCGGCTCCCTGGCGCCTGAAGCGCCCTCCGCGAGGGGGGGCGGGATCGGCGGCGTTTGACATGGCGCAAGGCGGCGGGCGGCGGGCGGCGCGATGGTTGCCCCGCGTCACCCCGGAGGGAGCCCGACATGCGAGCCAGCGACATCATGACCACGAACATCATAAGCGTGAACGTGAAGGACACGGTGTTCGACGCGGCCGAGATGCTGCTCGGCGCCCATGTCAGCGCCGCGCCGGTCGTCGACGAGGAGGGACACGTGCTGGGCATCGTGAGCGAAGCCGATCTCATCCATCGCGCCGAGATTGCCACCGGCCCGCGCAAATCCTGGCTGGCGCGCCTCCTCGAGACCAATACCGGCGCGGCCCGCGAATACGTGGCGACGCATGCCCGCAAGGTCGCCGACGTGATGACCCGCGACGTCGTCACCGCGCCCGACGATGCGACGCTGGGCGAGCTCGTGGCGTTGATCGAGAAGCACAAGGTCAAGCGCATCCCGGTCGTGCGGGACGGGCTGCTGGTCGGCATCGTCAGCCGCGCCAACCTGCTCGAAGCCCTGCTGTCGCGGGAGCCCGAAAGCACCGCGGCCAATCCCGTGCCCCGGCCCGACGACAAGGAGCTGCGCAAGGCCGTGGTCGCGGCGCTCGAGGGGCAGCCGTGGGCGTCGCGGTGGCCGATCAACGTCGTCGCCAGCGACGGCGCGGTCCATCTCTGGGGCTTCGTCGAGAGCGAGGCGGTGCGCAAGGCCTATCGCATCGCCGCCGAGAACGTCCCCGGCGTCCGTCACGTGAAGAGCCACCTGCGCTCGGTGCCCGCCACGGTGGGCATGGGAACCTGATGAGCCCCGGCCCCTTGTGACCTGGGCATTTGTGCGCAGGACCCCGCCATGAGCTGGGGCTTCGCACCGGAAGGATAGACACCATGAAGGCGCTGCAGCGGATCGTGCGAACGGCTCTCTTGCCCGTCCTGTTGACGGGCCTGTGCGCCGCCCCGGCCCTGGCCGGCACCCGCGACGGGGTCGCCCGCGAAGCCGCCGCCACCGAAGCAGCAGGCCAGGCGGCGGGCTGGACGGTCGAGCGCGACGTCGATCCGCCGAGCTACGCGGTGATCGAGCCGCGCCGCAGCACGCTCAACATCGACGTCGTGGTGCTGGCCTGCGAACAGGCGGACGACCGCCGGATCCTGCAGCTCCAGCTCTACCTGACGAACGACGGCCCGCTGATGCCGCACGGCGCGACGGCGGCGCGCGCCAAGATCGGGCCGCGCGCCGAAGTCTCGATCGACGGCCATGACTTTCCGGTCGCCCTGCTGTTTTCCGAGGACCATGCCGTGCTGGCCGACGAGACGGAGCAGATGGTTCCGCGCCTCTCCGAGCGCCTGCTCGATGCGATGGAGGTGGGCGCCACGATGCGCCTGCGCTTCGATCTCGTGGCCGAACCGGCGGGACAGCCTGCGGCCTTCGACGGCGAGGCGGTGATCGATCTCCAGGCCGGCCAGGGTGCCGGGGACCGCCGGACGGGCGCGCGTGGCAAGGCCGTCGCCGCGGTGCGCCGCTGCGCTCCGGCGCCCGATCTGCACAGCGCCGCGCTCAGCCTCCGCCGCTGAGCATGCGCGCCCTGGCACGCGAATCGACACGCGCCCCGGCACGCAGCCCGGCGCTTTGGCCGGCGTGACGCCGCGGTGCGTTTGCTTTTCTATCGGGTGAGTTCTGGCGGGTGAGTTC
>JABMNB010000472.1 GCA_013205335.1 Rhodospirillales bacterium | reverse complement strand
GCCCCCGGACCACCGGCGGCTGATGTGGTAATCTTCTTCACGGCGTTGCTCTCCTTCGTTGGATTCGACACCCCGAGCCTAACAGGCTCAAGGTGAGCAACGCCTACTTCACAATTTCAACAGAGGCCGGGACATCCCCCGGCCTCCTGAAGGGAATGGACAGTCTCTCCCGTTGGACGCCGGCGCAGCGCGACGAGATCGACGGCCTGGCCGGCAAGATCATCACGCGCCGGGAGTCCCGCCCGCAGCGGACCGCAGGCAAGCCCGTCGGTTATCTCTACGAATAGACGGACGGCGTCAGCGCCAGCGGCTCCGCAACTCGTCGCGATGGAGCGCCAGCCACTGCAGGGCGATCACAGCGGCAGAATTGTCGATTTCGTCACGGGACAAGAGGGCCAGCGCGTCCGCGAACGACATGGCCTGCACGAGGATGTCCTCGCTTTCCGATTCGAGACCATGAATGCCGCCGACGCCGGTCGCGTCGGTGCGGCCCACGAAGATGCTGCAGGTTTCCGAACAGGCGCCGGGGCTCAGGACCAGGCTGTACAGGGGAACGAGGTCGAGGATCTCCACCGCGGCTTCCTCGATCGCCTCGCGCCGCGCGACGTCTTGCGGCGTTTCGCCTTTCTCGATCATCCCGGCAACGATTTCCCAGCACCACGGGTGACGGCCGGCGGCAAAGGTGCCGGCCCGGAACTGGCGGATCAGTACGACCTCGTCGCGGACCGGGTCATAAGGCAGCACGGCGGCGGCCTGGCCGCGCTCGAAAACCTCGCGATCTACCTCAACGCTCTGGCCGCCCCGATAGAGGCTGTGGCGAAACAGATAGCGGGCGACGCGGAAGTAGCCCTGAAAGGCCACCGTGCGTTCGACCCGTTCGACCTTTTCACCGGGCAGGGGGATCGAGGGCATGACGTGCACTCCACAAGCGAAAAGGGGCCGCTCTCTTTCGAGAACGGCCCCAAATTGGCTCCGGAGGTAGGAATCGAACCTACGGCCGGGCGATTAACAGTCGCCTGCTCTACCGCTGAGCTACTCCGGAATGAATTCGTCGCGACGGCGGTAACTTTGTCGCGAAGGCGCGGTGTTTTGACAGAGCGTGTCTGCCCACGCAAGGGCTGTCGGTTGCGCAATCTGTGGAGGCCCGGGCCGGAATCGAACCGGCATTGACGGATTTGCAGTCCGCTACATAACCACTCTGCCACCGGGCCGCACAAAAGCGCGCGGTGCTATACGCATGGCGTGACAAACCGGTCAAGCTGGCGCGATGCAGAGCCCTTTGACGCTGTCGTCCGCCGCTGCCTATATACCACCGCTATATCTAGGGGGCAGCCTATGACGAATTTCGCGCTCGCGCGACGCAACATGGTGGAAGGCCAGCTCCGGCCCAACCGGGTCAACGATGCCGGACTGCTGGCGGCACTTGGGGAGCTTCCGCGGGAGCGTTTCCTGCCCGAGGGCCTGCGCTCGGTCGCCTATGCCGATGACGACGTGCCGCTGGGCAACGGCCGCTTCATGATGGAGCCGATGGTGCTGGCCCGGCTGATCCAGTTTCTGCAGCCGCAGGGTGAGGACAAGGCGATGGTCCTGGCTGCCGGCCTTGGTTATGGCGCGGCGATCCTGGCGCGGCTGGCCAAGTCGGTCGTTGCGGTAGAGGCCGATGCCAGCCTGGCCGCGGCGGCCCAGCAGACGTTGCGCGATCTGAAGGTAACAGGGGTCCAACAGATTGCCGGCCAGTCTGAGCAGGGCGCCCCGGCGTCAGGCCCCTATGACGTCATCCTGATCGAGGGCGCGGTGCCCGAAGTGCCGAAAGCCATTGCCGACCAGCTCGCAGAGGGCGGCCGGCTGGCCACGGTCATTGCCGACCCGAGCGGGGCCCTGGGTGTCGCGCATCTCTTCGTCAAGCAGGGCGGGGTCGTGTCGGGGAGGCCGCTTTTCGACGCCGGCACCTCACCGCTGCCGGGCTTTGCGCGGCCTGCACGCTTCACCTTCTGACGCGTTCAGGTCTTTCCTATGCTGAGGGCTACCAATAGAGTTCCGCCTGATGCTAGGGTGCGGTCCACAGATGAGGGTAGAAAGATGCGTATCCGGCCCGGTTTGAGGCATGCCCGCACCGCGGCCGCGTGCATCCTGGCGGTCGGGCTCGGGGGAGCTTCCAGCGCGTGGTCGCAGAGCCTGATCGAGGCTCTGTCGACGACCTACAACAGCAACCCCGACCTGCTGGCGAGCCGGGCGATCCTGCGGCAGACCGACGAGACGCTGTCACAGGCGGTCGCCAACTGGCGTCCGCGCGTCACCCTCAACGTCGAGTACAACAAGGTCGAGCAGGATTCCTACTCGGTGCGCTCCCCGCCCACGTTCTATGCGCTGAACGGCAAGTTCACGACGCTGCAGATGGTCCAGCCGCTGTTCCGGGGCGGCAAGACGATCGCCGAAACCAAGCAGGCGCAGTCCAACATCCAGGCGCAGCGTGCCCAGCTCGCGGACACCGAGCAGAACGTGTTGCTGGCGGCGGTGACGTCCTATGCCGACCTCGTGCAGAACATCGGCATCGCCGATGCCCGCCGCAACAACGTGCGCGTCCTCGTGCAGCAGCTCGACGCCACCCGCGAACGCTTCCGGGTCGGCGAACTGACGATCACCGACGTGTCGCAGTCGGAGGCGCGCCTCGAACTGGCCAAGGCCGACCTCGTCCAGGCCGAGACGAACGTCCGCATCTCCGAGGCGGCCTTCCAGCGCACGATCGGCAAGAAGCCGGGCCGACTGGGCGAAATCCCGCTGATCGGCGGGCTGCCGTCGTCGGAGGAAGAGGCGATTGGCCTCGCAATGGACGGCGGCCCGCGCGCCGTCACCGCCGCGCACCGCATTACGGCCGCGAACTACGGCGTCAATTCCGCCGTCGGCGACCTGCTGCCCCAGGTCAATCTGGTCGGCGCCCTGCAGCAGCAGTTCGACCTCCAGGTCCCGACCGACAAATACTACAATTACGCGGTCCGCCTTCAGGCCACGGTCCCGATCTTCCAGAACGGCAGCGAGTGGTCGCGCATCCGGTCGGCGCGCGAGCTGGTCGGCCAGCGGCGCAACGAGCTCGACAGCGCCCGTCGCGCCGTGGCCGAGAACGTCATCCGCGCCTGGCGCCAGCTCGACTCCTCGCGCTCGCGCGTCACGTCGTTCGAATCGCAGGTTCGCGCCAACGAAGTCGCGCTGAACGGCGTGCGCCAGGAAGCCTTGGTCGGCTCGCGCACCACGCTCGACGTGTTGAACGCCGAACAGGAGCTCCTCAACTCGCAGGTCAACCTGATCCAGGCGCGCCACGACGTGCAGGTCGCATACTACGGCGTGTTGGCCGGCATCGGCCGTCTGACCGCCCGTACGCTGGCGCTGCCGGTCGAGTATTACGACGAGGAGCGTTATTACAGGGATGTCGGCTCGCGCTGGATCGGCTGGGGCAGCAGCGGCGAATCCGGGACCGGCAACATCCCGCCGGCGACCACGCCGGCCGGTGTGGCCGGGAGCGGCGGTAAATGAGCGATGTCAGGGGCGGGCCGAACAAAGACCCGTCGATGGACGACATTCTGGCGTCCATCCGCAAGATCATCTCGGACGACGAAGCCCGGGCGCAGGTCGGAAGCCTGCGGAATGCAAATCCCGGGGAGCGCCCGCCTGTGATACCCCCCGAACTGCCGTCTCCGTCGCCCACTTCGGCGCGCGACGACGTCCTCCTGCTCACCGAGATCGTGGAAGAACCCAAGTCCATGCCGAACGAACAACCGACCCCGCTGCGAGCGGTCGATCCCGTGAACGCGGCAGAGATGCCGCAGCCCTCGACCGAGCCGTCCGCCGTCAAGCCGTCCGCCGTCAAGCCGTCCATCGAAGAGAAGCCCCTCAGCGGGACGTCCGCGAGCGAGAAGCCGACCGGCGAGGGCCGCTCGGGGGAGACCCTGGTCGGTGCGGGCGTTGCTGGCGTGGCGAGTTCTGCCTTCGCGCGGCTGAACCAGGCCGTGCAGGACAGCGTGCCGCCGCCGGCGGCAACCAATCCCGGCCCGTCGGTCGGCGGCTCCGGCCAGACCATCGAGGATCTGGTGAAGGAAATGCTGCGGCCGATGCTGAAGGAGTGGCTCGATACGAACCTGCCGCCCATGGTCGAGCGCTATGTCGAACGCGAGATTGCCCGGCTCACACGCCGCTGACCCCCAGGCGCCACCCCGCAAATCCCGCCACGGCGTCGCAACCGTGGCGTTTTTCGTTTAAGGCCAAGTGATGCTCGACAAGACCTACGATCCCAAGGAAATCGAAGCCCGTCGCTATCCGGAATGGGAGAACGCCGGGGCCTTCCGCGCCCATCCGGAGTCGGCCAAGCCGCCCTATTGCATCGTGATCCCGCCGCCCAACGTCACGGGCAGCCTCCACATGGGCCACGCGCTCGACAACACGTTGCAGGACGTGCTGGTCCGCTGGCGGCGCATGAAGGGCGACGACGTGCTGTGGCAGCCGGGGACCGACCACGCCGGCATCGCGACGCAGATGGTGGTGGTGCGCAATCTCGAGCAGGAGGGGATCGGTCTCGCGGTCGAGGGCGCGGCGAAGACGGACGCCAACAAGAAGCTGCTGAACCGCGAGGAGTTCCTGGCCAAGGTCTGGGAATGGAAGGCGTATTCGGGCGGCACCATCACGGGGCAGCTCCGCAGGCTCGGCGCCTCGCTGGACTGGAGCCGTGAGCGTTTCACCATGGACGAGGGCCTGTCGAAGGCCGTGCTCAAGGTGTTCGTCGAACTCTACAGGGAAGGCCTGATCTACAAGGACCTGCGTCTGGTCAACTGGGATCCCAAGATGCTGACCGCGATCTCCGACCTCGAAGTCGAGTCGCGCGAGGTGAAGGGCCATCTCTGGTACTTCAAGTATCCGATCGAGGGCAGCCCGGACGAATTCATCGTGGTGGCGACGACGCGGCCCGAGACGATGCTGGGCGACACCGGCATCGCCGTGCATCCCGACGATCCCAAGTGGAAGCATCTCATCGGCAAGCATGCCGTGCTGCCACTGGTCGGCCGCCGGATCGCCATCGTGGGCGACGAATACTCCGACCCGGAGAAGGGCTCGGGTGCGGTCAAGATCACGCCGGCGCACGACTTCAACGATTTCGAGGTCGGCCGCCGCCACGATCTCGAAGCCATCAACATCTTCGACAGGTTCGCGCGGGTGAACGAGAACGCGCCGGAGAAGTATCGCGGCCTCGACCGTTTCGACGCCCGCAAGAAGATCGTGGCCGAGATGGAGGAACTGGGTCTCGTCGAGAAGATCGAGCCGCATACGCACGCAGTGCCGTACGGCGATCGCGGCGGCGTACCGGTCGAACCTTATCTCACCGAACAATGGTACGCCGATGCCAAGAAGCTCGCCGAGGCGCCGCTCGCGGCGGCGCGCGACGGCCGCGTGAAATTTGTGCCCGAGCGCGGCCGCGAGGATTTCTTCCGCTGGATGGAAAACATCGAGCCGTGGTGCGTATCGCGGCAGCTCTGGTGGGGCCACCAGATCCCGGCCTGGTACGGCCCGGACAAGAAGGTATTCGTGGCGCTCTCCGAGGAGGAGGCGAAGTCCGAGGCCCGCGTGCATTACGGCAAGGACGTTGCCCTCGAGCGCGATCCCGACGTGCTCGACACCTGGTTCAGCTCCGCCCTGTGGCCGTTCTCGACGCTCGGCTGGCCCGAGCAGACGCCGGAACTGGCGAAATACTACCCGACCAGCACGCTCGTCACGGGCTGGGACATCCTGTTCTTCTGGGTCGCCCG
>JABMNB010000471.1 GCA_013205335.1 Rhodospirillales bacterium | reverse complement strand
GCGAACTAGCTCGATCATCTGACGCCGGAACTCAGGCGTGAAGGGTGGGTGCTTTCTGGCCATGATGGACTCCTGGAACACAAATGTTCGGGTGTCCACGAAACCGGGGGAACTTCACAATTCGACTGGACTGCATGCACGTTCATGGGATCTTCCAATCCTGGGCATTGCGAGTTGCACAACCCTCACAAGACCATGCGAATTCTGGGCCAATCGTGTCGCCACCCGGTACGGGCAGGTTGCGGCGCCGCCTGCTCCCTGTCTACCGTCCCGCCGGGAGCGAATGCAGGGTCAAGCACAGCGAGTAAGTCATGAACGTCCGGTCGGGTTTCATCGATAGCATCGGCAACACGCCGCTGATCAGGCTCCGCGCCGCGTCCGAGGCCACGGGCAGCAGCATTTACGGCAAGGCCGAATTCCTCAATCCGGGCGGCTCGGTGAAGGATCGCGCCGCGCTCGCCATCATCGAGGACGCCGAGAAGAGCGGAAAACTCAGGCCCGGCGGCGTCATCGTCGAGGGCACGGCCGGCAATACCGGGATCGGCATCGCGCTGGTCGCCAATGCGCGCGGCTACCGCTCGGTCATCGTGATGCCGGAGACGCAGAGCCAGGAGAAGAAGGACATGCTGCGCCTGTGCGGCGCCGACCAGCGCCTGGTCCCGGCCGCGCCCTATTCCAATCCGAACAATTATGTCCGCTTTTCCGGCGCCCTTGCCGAGGAGCTGGCGGGCAAAGAGCCCAACGGCGCGATCTGGGCCAACCAGTTCGACAATACCGCCAACCGGGACGGCCATTACCGCACGACGGGGCCGGAAATCTGGGACCAGACCGACGGCAAGGTCGACGGTTTCACCTGCTCGGTCGGCAGCGGCGGCACACTGGCCGGCGTGGCCCGCGCGCTCAAGGAGCGAAATCCCAACGTCAGGATCGCCCTCAGCGATCCCATGGGCTCGGCGCTGTTCAACTGGTTCGCCAGGGGCGAACTCAAGGCCGAGGGCAATTCCGTCACGGAGGGCATCGGCCAGGGCCGCGTCACGGCCAATCTCGAAGGCACGCCGATCGACATGGCCTACCAGATCACGGACGAAGAGGCCCTGCCCGTCCTGTTCGACCTGATCGAGCATGAAGGCCTCGTGCTCGGGGGCTCGAGCGCCATCAACGTCGTGGGCGCCATGCGCCTCGCGCGCGAGCTGGGGCCCGGCAAGACCATCGTCACCATCCTCTGCGACGGCGGCAGCCGCTATCAGTCCAAGCTCTTCAATCCGGCGTTCCTGCGCGAGAAGAACCTGCCGCTGCCGCGCTGGATGAAGTGAGTTCAAGCACATGAGGCCCCCTCCATGAGCCGTGTCGTCGTCTGCGGCAGCCTCAACATGGACGTCGTGGTGCAGAGCGCGCGCCGGCCGGCGCCCGGCGAGACGATCCTGGGCGCCGAGGTGTCGTTCCTGCCGGGCGGCAAGGGTCTCAACCAGGCGATCGCCTCGGCCCGCCTCGGCGTGCCCACCGCGATGGTCGGCGCGGTCGGCAACGACGCCTTTGCCAACAGCCTGCGCGGCTTCCTGGCCGACAACGACGTCGACAGCACCAACGTGACCGAAGTCGACGGGCCGGCGACCGGTGTGGCGCTGATCCAGGTCACGGAAGGCGACAATTCGATCACCGTCGCGTCTGGCGCCAACATGCACTTCGAGGCATCCATGCTGCGCGACCAACCGCGAAGCGACGAAGTCTGGGTGGCCCAATTCGAGACACCACTGGCCGCGACGCAGGAGATTCTCGCCCGCGCCCACCAGGCAGGCGCACGCACCGTCCTCAACCTGGCGCCTTTCACCGAGCATCCCGCAGAGCTGCTGAAATCGGTCGACGTCGCCGTGCTGAACGAGATCGAGCTGTCGCAGGCGACCGGCACCCCGGTCGACGCCTCCAGTCCACGAGACAGCGTCGCCGCCGCCTGCAACATTCTGCGCGGGCGCGGGGCGCGCGCCGTGATCGCCACCCTGGGCGCACGCGGCGCCCTCGTCGTGAGCGCGGCGGGCGTCGACTTTATCGCGGCAATTCCGACGAAGGTGGTCGATACCACCGGCGCCGGCGATTGTTTCGTGGGGGCCCTCGCCGCGCGTCTCGCCGCGGGCCTGACGCCGACGGAGGCCGCGCGCTTCGCCAGCGCCGCCGCCTCATGCTCGGTCGAGCGTCTCGGCGCCGCACCGGCGATGCCGACCAGCCTGGAAGTTGCGGCCCGGCTGGCGAAAGCCTAAATCCCCGTCATGGTCGAAGAACTCTTCAGGCAGGACGCCTACATCAGGGAAGCCGACGCCACCGTGACCGCCGTCGAGGAGCGCGGTGTGCGGCTGGACCGCTCTATCTTCTATCCCACCGGCGGTGGACAGCCCGGCGACACCGGCCTGCTGCGCTGGGACGGCGGCGAAGCCAGGATCGTCGATAGCTTGAAGGCCGATGGCGGCGACGTGCTGCACGTGCTGGCGCCGGACTCACCTCGACCCGAGGTCGGCGCGAAAGTCCACACGAGTCTCGATTGGGAACGCCGCCACCTGCATATGCGCATGCATACCGCGCTGCATGTGATTTCAGCAGTCATCAAGGGAAACGTCACCGGCGGACAGGTCGGCGTCGACAAGAGCCGGCTCGACTTCAACCTCGAAGGCGAAGTGCCCACGAAGGAGTGGGTGACCGAAGAGGTCAACAGGCTGATCGCGCTCGACCGGCCGGTGACGCAGCAATGGGTCACCGACGAGGAGCTGACGTCGCGCCCCGAACTCGTGAAGACGATGAGCGTCCGGCCGCCGATCGGCGCGGGCCGCGTCCGTCTCCTGTCGATCGAAGGGGTCGACCTGCAGGCCTGTGGAGGCACGCACGTCGCCCGGACCGGAGAGATCGGCCGCGTCGACTGCATCAAGATCGAGAACAAGGGAAAGATGAACCGGCGCTTCATCATCGTGCTGGCCTAATTCAAGCTCCTCTCCCCCGCTAGGGGGAGAGGTTGGGTGAGGGGGTTGCGCACAACCTTCGACGCCCCCTCACCTGGCCTCTCCCCCTGGCGGTGGAGAGGAACATGAAAGCGAAGAGGAAAAATTCCGATGAACTACGCAAGGCCCGACGCCCTCGTCAGCACCGAATGGCTGGCCGCCCGCATCGATGCCCCCGATGTGCGCGTTGTCGACGGCTCCTTCTATCTGCCGGCGCAGAAGCGCGATCCCAAGGCCGAGTTCGTGCAGCAGCACATTCCGGGCGCGGTGTTCTTCGACATCGACGAGATCGCCGACACGACGAGCCCGCTGCCGCACATGCTGCCGCCGCCGGACAAGTTCTCGTCCCGCGTACGCAGGCTCGGTCTCGGCGACGGCAACAAGATCGTGATCTACGACACCACGCCGATGACCGGCGCCTGCCGCGTCTGGTGGATGTTCCGCGCAATGGGCTACAAGGACGTATCCGTCCTGAATGGCGGCCTGCCGAAATGGATGAACGAAGGCCGGCCCGTTACCGACGATCCGACACCGCCGCGCGAGCGCCACTTCACGTCGCGCCTCGACAACTCCCTCGTGCGGTCGGTCGACGACGTGCTGGGCCTGATCCAGAGCAAGCGCGAGCAGATCGTCGACGCCCGCGCCGCCGCCCGCTTCCGCGGCGAAGCGCCCGAGCCACGCGCCGGACTGCGCGGCGGCCACATGCCCGGCGCCTTCAACCTCCCCTACAACGAGCTGCTCGATCCGGCGACCGGCACGATGCTGCCGGCCGACAAGCTCGCGGCCCGAATTGCAGCATCGGGTATAGATCCCGCGAAGAAAGTCACGGCGAGCTGCGGCTCGGGCGTCACCGCCTGTGTCGTGGCGCTGGGCCTCTATCTCACCGGTGCACCCGAGGCCGCGGTCTACGATGGTTCGTGGACCGAATGGGGCGGACGCGCCGACACGCCCATCGTCACCGGCCCCTGACCTCTTCGCTCACCGGATACCGGTTGTGTGTCGTGCACGGAGGTCTGTCGCTGGCCGCCGGCGCGAAGCCTGTGCCATAGTCGAATTATGACCTCCAAGAAAACCTACACCCGCCCCGACACCGTTTTGGCCGTCTCCGGCCGCGATCCCGACAACAACTTCGGCATCGTCAATCCACCCGTCTATCACGCGTCGACGATCCTCTCGCCGACCATGGACAAGTTCGAGAACCGCATCCCGTTCGAGGGCTTCGGCTATGGCCGCAATGGCACGCCGACGCAGAAGGCGCTCGAAGACGCCGTTGCCGCCATCGAAGGCGCGCACCGTTCCATCGCCGTGCAGTCGGGGCTGGCCGCCGTCACCGGCGCCATCGTCGGCTTCCTGAAGACCGGCGACCACATGCTGGTGACCGACAACGCCTACGGTCCGGCACGCCGCTTCGCCAACACGACGCTGAAGAACTTCGGCATCGACACGACCTATTTCGATCCGATGATCGGCGGCGAAGGACTCGCCCGGCTGATGCGGCCCAACACCAAGGTCGTCTATCTCGAGGCGCCCGGATCGCAGACCTTCGAGGTCCAGGACGTCGACGGCATGGCCGCCGTCGCCAGGAAGGCCGGCGCGGCCGTCATGATCGACAATACTTGGGCGACGCCGCTCTACTTCAAGCCGTTCGACCATGGCTGCGACATCTCCATCCACGCCGGCACCAAGTACATCGTCGGCCATTCGGATGCGATGATGGGCATCATCTCCTGTGCCACGCGCGAGATGTTCGAGACGGCGAAGACGGCCTGCCAGTCGTTCGGCTTCCACGCCGCGCCCGACGATTGCTATCTCGCCCTGCGCGGCCTGCGCACCATGGGCGTGCGCCTGCGCCATCACGAGAAGAGCGGCCTCGAGATCGCGAACTGGCTGAAGACCCGGCCCGAGGTCGACAAGGTGCTGCACCCCGCCCTGCCCGACTGCCCCGGCCACGAGAACTGGAAGAAGCAGTTCCAGGGCTCGTCGGGCCTGTTCTCGTTCACGCTGCGCGACGGCATCAAGCGGCCCGCGGTGGCCGCGATGCTCGATGGCATGGACATCTTCGGCATGGGAGCGAGCTGGGGCGGCTACGAGAGCCTGATGATCCCGGCCCACCCCGACCAGTACCGCACCGCCGTGCCGTGGCCCGAGGGCAAGCAGCTCCTGCGCATCCATATCGGCCTCGAAGACGTCGAGGACCTGAAGACGGATCTGGCCGAGGGCTTCGAGCGCCTCAACAGGGCGCACAACGCCTGATCGAAAACGGCCGTCATCCTGCGCGGAGCGCCCCCTCGGAATCCCTCGGGGCAGGCTCCGTCGCATAGTCATGGCATTCATCTGGTTTGACGGTTGGAAGCAGTCGGGCGACGGCGCCCTGGCTGCGCGTTGTGGCTTTGCGCGGGCCGAGCCGAGGTCATCAAACACGCCCCGTGCAAAATACCAAGCAACCACGATCCGAGGATCGCTGCCCGGGGGCGGCGCTTTTCCTTTCAGTTGTTTCGTCTATTTCGTTTGTTTCGGTTGAGCACATTGACGACCTCGCCGAGGCCCAGGGTTGGAACGAGCACACGATAGATGGAGAGGCGGAGCTTTCGCCTTTGATCGGCGCCGCGATGAGCGTCGATGCCTCGATGCGATCGTGCCGCAGCGCCGCCAGGAGGGTCATGGTCGTCCAGCTTCCATACGGCACCGTGGGAACGGGCCCTGCCCTTGTGCGACCCAGCCAGGCAACGGCATCAGATCAACCCATCAAAGCGCATCCCTTTCGATTCCTTCTCGAATCATGACGCTTTGGTGACACCAGCGGGGCTCTGGCACTCGCCGCAGATGCCGGTCACTTCCAGTGTCATGTCCCGCGCGGTGAAGCCGCGGCGGGTGGCGCTGGCGGAGATCGCATTGGACAGGCCGTCGCCCTCGATCTCCTCGGCGTTGCCGCATTCGCTGCAGATCAGGAAGAAGCCGCGATGGGCCTCGCCCGGGTGGCTGCAGCCGACGAAGGCGTTCATGCGCTCGATACGATGGATCAGGCCGTTCTCGATCAGGAAGTCGAGCGCGCGGTAGACCGTCGG
>JABMNB010000470.1 GCA_013205335.1 Rhodospirillales bacterium | reverse complement strand
GAGACGCCCCAGATCGTCGTGCCGCGCGGCGTCTGGCAGGCAGCCCGTTCGCTCGGCCACTGGACGCTGGTCGGCTGCACCGTGGCTCCGGCCTTCGACTTCGCCGGCTTCGAACTCGCCCCGCCCGGCTGGCAGCCGGGCATTTAGCGAGACGGGGGCTGGCGCTTCCAGAGTTCGCGCGAGGCCAGCGCGGCGCCGACCGTGACCAGCAGCGCCGCGGCGATCAGCGTGCCGGTCGGCTCGGCCAATCCGAAGGCGACCAGGATCGCGGTCGACAGGATGGGCGTCGCATAGGAAAGCGCGCCCAGTGCGCGGATGTCGCCGCGCTTCACGGCGTGATCCCAGAAGTAGAAAGCCGAGCCGGCCGGGCCGAGGCCCAGCGCCAGCACCGCGAGCCAGGCCGCGCCGGTGGCGGGCCAAACGGTGCGCTCGAAGGCAAGATGGCAGACGAGCGAGAGCAGGGCCGAGGCGGCGCAGAAGGCGGCGATGGCGTCGGTCGGCGTTTCGCCGAAGCGGCGCGACAGCACGGAATAGATCGACCAGGCGAAGGCGCAACCCAGCGCCAGCAGGTAGCCGATGGCGTGGTTGTCGGCGAAACTGAGGCCGCGGCCGAAGGCCAGCAGCGCCACTCCCGCGAAGCCCAGGGCTGCGCCCGCGAGGTGCGTCCAGCCCAGCCGCTCGCCCGCCAGCGGCGCCGAGAGCAGCACGATCAGCAGCGGCCACAGGTAGTTGATCAGGTTGGCTTCGGCCGGCGGGGCGAGCTGAAGGGACGCGAAGTAGAGGGCGTGGTAGCCGAACAGGCCGCCGATCCCCAGCAGCCAGACGCGCGCCGGCCAGCCGACCAATCCGGTCCAGCCGACTCCATTTGCCAGGGCGCGGACGATGCCGATGGCCGCGCCGACCGTGAACGTCATGGCAACCATCTGGAACGGCGGGACCGGCCCGGCCGACACCGAAAGAAGGGCGAGCGAGCTCCACAGGCAGATCGAGATCAGGCCAGCCGCCATGGCCCGGCGCCGGACGGTGTCGGCAGTCGTCATCGTCGCCGCTTAGAGACTGCAGCGGCGATTGTCGAGCGGATGCATATTTTGCGTTTCACGGTTACGATGCGATTGCAGCGGAGCCTGAATGTTCGTTAGGCCGACTAATCCGATAAGTCATCGACTGGCGCGTATCGCCTTCATCCTGGCGACCGTCGGGTCGCTGATCGTAGCTGTTTCCGGGCCGCTGCACCGCTATCTCGGCCTCGACATCGAGGCGGCGATCGCCATCTTCCGCTACGGCTTCTATCTCACGGTGGCGGGTGTCGCGCTGGGTCTTGCCACCATCCTTCCAGCCCGCCCCGGCGACCGGCGCCGGGGTTGCGTCGCGGCCTTTCTCGCGATCGTGATCGGCAGCGCCGGCGGGTGGGTGCCGCTTCACTGGTTCCTGCAGGCCCAGCGGCAACCTGCCATCAGCGACATCACCACCGACATGATCAATCCGCCGCCGCTCGTGGTGACGGCGCAGCTGCGGCGCGGCGCGCCCAATCCGCCGGCCTATCCGAAGGAGAATGCCATCCTTCAACGCGCCGCCTTTCCCGACATCGAACCGGTCGTGCTGGCCGTGCCGCCCGCCGAGGCCTTTCGGCGGGCCGATCGCGTGGCCATGTCGCTCGACTGGGAGGTCGTGGCGCGTGCGCCGGCGGACGGCCGGCTCGAAGCCATCGCGACCAGCCCGTGGTTCGGGTTTCGCGACGACATCGTAATTCGCATCCGGCCGCAGGGGACAGGCAGCCGGGTCGACATCCGCTCCAAGAGCCGCATCGGCGAGGCCGATCTCGGCGGCAATACCGAGCGCGTACGCGCGTTCATCGCGCGGCTGAAGAACGAAGGTTGAAAGCTTCGCCGCCCTGAACACAGCCGCCCTTAGAGTCTGACTCGAAATGAATGCAGCAAAAACAAGAGGCTATGAACAGCCCCTAAAACCTCACCCTGAGGAGCATCGCGCAGCGATGCGTCTCGAAGGGTGGGAACGCGCACCTCGTCT
>JABMNB010000469.1 GCA_013205335.1 Rhodospirillales bacterium | reverse complement strand
GCTCTCGGCCTCGCCCTGCTCGACGATGCGGCCGAGATACATGACGGCGACGTCGTGGCTCACCTGGCTCACGACCTTGAGGGCGTGGCTGATGAACAGATAGGCGATGCCCAGCCGTTCCTGCAGGTCTAGCAGGAGGTTAACGACCTGCAGGAACGGCTGGGCATCGCCTATCTGTTCATCAGCCACGACCTCAAGGTCGTGCGCCAGGTGAGCCACGACGTCGCCGTCATGTATCTCGGCCGCATCGTCGAGCAGGGCGAGGCCGAGAGCCTGTTCGCGGCGCCGGCGCATCCCTACACGCGCGCGCTGGTGGCGGCGATCCCCACCGTGAATTTCGGCGGCGGGCCGAAGCGCGAGCGCCTGCTGTTGCAGGGCGATCCGCCCAATCCCGTGAACGTGCCTTCCGGCTGTGCTTTCCACACACGCTGTCCCTTCGCCACCGCGCAGTGCCGTGCCGAAGCGCCAACGCTGCAGCCCCTGCCGGGCGGCCGCATGGTTGCCTGCCATCGCGTCCACGAGCCCGCCCTGCAGGTCGCCGCCTGATGCTGATGTTCGCCACCTCGCGCCTGTTGCGCGCGGCCCTCACCATCCTGTTCGTCATGACCTTCGCCTTCGTGGTGCTGCGGCTCTCGGGCGATCCGGCGCTGCTCATCATGTCGGTCGATGCGCCGCCCGAGGCGATCGCGGCCTTCCGCGAATCCTGGGGCCTGAACCAGCCGATCTGGGAGCAATACCTCGCCTACATAGGCCATGCCCTCACCGGCGATTTCGGCAAGTCGATGCGCGACGGAAGGCCCGCCATCGACCTCGTCGTGGAACGCGTGCCGGCGACCCTCGCCATCACCCTGCCGGCGCTGGCCCTGAAGATCGGCCTCGGCATTCCCGCCGGCATCTACGCCGCGCTGCATCGCAATTCGATGGCCGACCGGCTGACCATGGCCGCCTCGGTCGCGGGCTTCACCATGCCGAGCTTCGTGCTGGCGCTGCTGCTGGTGCTGGTGTTCGCGGTCCAGCTCGGCTGGCTGCCGGCCAGCGGCAACAGCGGCCTCGCCTCCGCCATCCTGCCCATCCTGACGCTCGGTACGGGCGGTGCTGCGATCATGGCGCGCTTCACGCGCTCGGCCATGCTCGAAGTGCTGGGCCAGCCCTATATCCGCGCGGCCTCCGCCAAGGGCGTGACCTGGCATGCCGTCGTGACGCGCCACGCGCTGCCCAACGCCGCCATCCCCACGGTCACCATCATCGGCTTCATGGTGGGCAGCCTGGTGGCCGGCGCCGTCGTCGTCGAAAGCGTCTTCGCCTGGCCGGGCGTCGGCCGGCTGCTGGTGTCGGCCGTGGCCAACCGCGACCTCGCGGTCGTGCAGGCCATCCTGATGATGATCGCGGCGTGGATGGTGATGGCCAATCTCACCGTCGACCTCGCCTATGGCTGGCTTGATCCGCGCGTGCGCGGCACCGCCGCGGCGCATTAGCGGAGCGCGTCATGGCCATTGCCGAACGAATTCCCGCCCTCCCCGTCCGTCGCCGGCTTCTGGCGCTGCCGCTCGGTGTGATCCTGGCGCTCACCTGGCTCGGCCTCATGGTGGTGACGGCGCTCGGCGCCGACTTCCTGCTGCCCTATTCCTTCACCGCGCTCGATCTAAAGGCGCGGCTGGCGCCGCCGGCCCTGATGGGCGGCACCTGGGCGCATCTGCTGGGCACCGACGAACTCGGCCGCGACGTGCTCTCCCGCCTCATCATGTCGATCCGCATGAGCCTGCTGATCGCGCTGTTCGGCACGATCATCGCCGCGACGCTGGGGACGGCGCTGGGCTTCCTCGCCGCGCATTTCCGCAAGGGCGTCGAGCAGGTCGTGCTGATGGCCATCGACTTCCAGGCCAGCATGCCGTTCATGATCATAGCGCTGTCGGTGCTGGCCTTCCTCGGCAACAGCCTGCCGCTGTTCATCGCGCTGATGGGCTTCCATTCCTGGGAACGCTACGCCCGCATCACCCGCGGCCTCACGCTGGCGGCCAACGAGCAGGGCTATGCCGCCGCCATCCGCCAACTCGGCGCCAGCCCCGCCCGCATCTATGGTCTGCACATCCTGCCCAACATCGCCTCGACCCTGATCGTGTCGATGACGCTGACCTTCCCCGAGATCATCCTGCTGGAGAGCGGCCTGTCGTTCCTCGGCCTCGGCGTGCAGCCACCGCTCGCGTCGCTGGGCAACATGGTGGGCTATGGCCGCGAATATATCAGCCACGCGCCGTGGATCATGCTGGCGCCGGCCGCCACGATCGTGCTCACGACGCTGTCGATCAGCCTTTTGGGCGACTGGCTGCGCGACCGGCTGGATCCGACGTTGCGCTAACGACGCTAAGCCAAATTACTCCCGTCGTCCTGAGCGAGCGCCGAAAGGCGCGTAGTCGAAGGACCTGCTTTTGTTTCGACACCGTGTGCGTCGGAAAAGAGGTCCTTCGACTGCGCCGCCCTGCGGGCGGCTCCGCTCAGGACGACGAGGCCTTCTTCTTGCCCTGCGGATAGAGCGTCTCGCCGCGCTTCAGCATCTCGACGAAGGTCTCGACCTTCCTCTTTCGCCCCGCCTCGGTCTTCATGTTGTTGAGCTGGAAGGCGAGCGCGAAGCGGTTCTGGGCATTGAGCCTGGCCAGCATCGCTTTTGCCTCGGGCTCGGCGTCGATGGCGGCCTGCAGATCGTCGGGAATCGTCGAGCCCTTGGTTCGATAGGCGCACTCCCAGCGCCCGTCCTTCTTCGCGGCCTCCACCTGGTTCAGCCCGTGTACCGTCATGCGCCCTTCGTCGATCAAGCGGGCGACGTTATCGACGTTGATCTGACTCCAGATGCTCCTGGGGCGGCGCGGCGTATAGCGCTGCAGGAAGCTCTTTTCGTCGAGCCCCTTGCAGATGCCGTCGATCCAGCCCCAGCAGAGAACGGCGTCGATGGCTTGCTTGCTCGTGATCGACTTCACCCCCGATCGGATCTTGTAAATCCTGATCCAGAGTTCGTCCTCCTTGTCGTGATGCTTGCCGAGCCAGGCGTAGAAGCTCTCGGCACCTTCGAACATGCGGACCTTGTCCGGATCGACCGTGACCGGCGCCATCAGCAAATCCGGTAGCGTTCGACCGCATCCCAATCGAGCTCGATGCCGAGACCTGGGCCCTCGGGGAGCAGGATATGGCCGGCGTCGAGCGTCAGCGGCGTCTTGAGCAGCTTCGTGCGCAATGCGTTGTCGCTCATGTCGTATTCCAGCATCGAGGGATGCGGCGGATGCTCGGTATGCGGCGTCGCCGGCAGGGCCGCGATGAAGTGGCAGGCCGTCGCCAGTCCGACGGCACCACCCCAGACATGCGGCGCCACGCGCAGGTTCTGCGCATGGGCCAGCGCCACGATACGCTTGGCCTCGGTGATGCCGCCGACACCGGGGATCGACGGCTGCACGATGTCGATGCAGCGCCCGTCGATCAGCGCGCGGAAATCGCGGACCGTATGGTGGGCCTCACCGGCCGCCAGGGCGATCGGCGAGCGGGCCCGCAGCTCGGCATAGCCGCGAAAATCACCCGGCGGCAAAGGCTCCTCGATCCAGTGGATGCCGAACGGCTCGATCGCGCGGGCGCATTCCAGCGCCACGTCGACCGTGTAGGCGCCGTTGATATCGACCAGCAGCAGCCTGTCCGGTCCCAGCGCTTCACGGGCAAGCCGCACGCGCTCGACGTCGCTCTTGATGCCGCGTCCGATCTTGATCTTGGCGCCCGCATAGGGATGGGCCGCTACCTCCGCCATCATATGCGCGAACTGCCGGTCGGGATCGTCGGAGAAGAAGCCGGTCGAGGCATAGGCCGGGATTCGCGTCGTGCCGCAGCCGCCGATCAGATCGCAGACGCGCACGCCGAAGCCTCGGGCCATGGCATCCCACAAGGCCACGTTTATGCCCGCCAGGCAGGAGGTGAGCTGGTTGCCGACGCCCAGGTGATAGATCGCGTTGCGCACCTTCGCCTCGACATGATCGAAGTCGAAGATGCTGCGGCCGGCGAACATCGGCTCGAGCATGCGAAAATACTCCCGCGTGATCAGCGGATTGCCGAAGGCCTCGCCGATGCCCTTCACGCCCTGGTCGGTCTCGACCTCGACCAACCCGCCCTGGCGGCGAAAGCCGCCGCCACGCGACATGCCGTAGGCTTTTTCCGGCGCGAAGGCATATTCGAGACCGATGAACGAAAGACGGCGGATCGTCGGCATGGCAGCTCCTGCAAATCCCGCGCTATGGTGGGGTCCAAAGCCAATCGGAGGCAACCGCTCATGACCATCCCCAAAACACACCGTCGCGTCGTCCTCGTGCGTCGTCCGCCGGGCGAGCCTGCCGAATCGGATTTCCGCGTCGAGGAGGCGCCCGTTCCCGAGCCGCGACACGGCGAGGTGCTGGTGAAGGTCCATTACCTCTCGCTCGATCCCTATCAGCGCGGCCGCATGCGCGACGCCGCGTCCTATGCCGCGGCCATCGGCCTTGGCGAGGTGATGACCGGCGGCACGGTCGGCGAGGTCGTGGCCTCGCAGCATCCGGACTTCAAGGTGGGCGACATCGTCGAGGATCGCCTCGGCTGGCAGGAGTATGCGATCGGTGGCGGGCCGGCCCTGCGCAAGGTCGATCCCTCGCTGGCGCCGATCTCGACCGCCAACGGCGTGCTGGGCATGCCCGGCATGACCGCCTATTTCGGCCTGCTTCACGTCGGCCAGCCCAAGCCCGGCGAGACCGTCGTGGTCTCGGCCGCCTCCGGCGCGGTCGGCCAGGTGGTGGGCCAGATCGCCAGGATCATGGGGTGCCGGGTCGTCGGCATCGCCGGCGGCACGAAGAAATGCGCCTTCGTGAAGGACGAACTCGGCTTCGATGCCTGCATCGACTACAAGGCCGAGAAGGACCTCGACGCCGCGCTGCGGGCCGCCTGCCCCAACGGGCCCGACGTCTATTTCGACAATGTCGGCGGCGAGATCACCGACGCCGTCCTGCGCAACATCAACGTCTTCGGTCGCGTGGCACTCTGCGGCTCGATCTCGCAATACAACGCGACCGGCGCCTCGATGGGCCCGCGCCTGCTCGGCACCTTCGTCGGCAAGCGCGTAAACGCGCGCGGCTTCATCGTCACCGACTTCGCGCAGCACTACGGTCCCGCCATGCGCCAGATGGGCGAATGGATCCGCGACGGCAAGCTCAAGTACCGCGAGGACATCGTCGAGGGCATCGACAAGGCGCCGCGCGCCTTCATCGGCCTGCTGCGCGGCGAGAACTTCGGCAAGATGCTGGTCAAGCTCGCATGAGCTACGACGCGCCCTTCGCCGGCCTCAAGGTCGTCGACCTGAGCCAGGGCATCGCCGGCCCCTATTGCGCCATGCTGCTGGCCCAGCACGGCGCCGAGGTGATCAAGGTCGAGGGCATCGGCGACGGCGACTGGGCGCGCACGCTGGGCGTCCACTACGGGAGCCACAGCGCCTTCTCGATCATCGGCAACATGGGCAAGCGCAGCCTTTCCGTCGACCTCAAGAGCGAGGCCGGCAAGAAGATCGTGTGGCGCCTGCTGAAGAACGCCGACATCTTCCTCGAAGGCTTCCGGCCGGGCGCGATCAAGCGTCTGGGCTTCGACTATGCTTCGGTGTCGGCCCGCGTGCCGCGCCTCCTCTACGTGTCGATCTCGGGCTTCGGCCAGACCGGGCCGCTGGCCGAACGGCCGGCCATGGACCCGGTGCTGCAGGCCTATACCGGCATGATGTCGGAGAATCGCGGCGACGACGGCATTCCGCATCGCGTGCCGGTGATCGTGGTCGACATGTCGACCGCGCTCTATGCCTTCCAGGCGGTGAGCGCGGCGCTCTACGCGCGGCGCGACGAGACGGTCGGTCGCTACATCGACGTCAGCCTGATGCAGTCGGCAACGGCGCTGCAGTCGATCCGTCTGATGGCCTGCCATCTCGAAGGCGGCACGATGAAGCCGGGCGGCGTGCCCGGGGGCGTGTTCAAGACGGCAGACGGCTGGATGTCGATCCTCGCCCTCAAGGATCGCGACTGGCAGAGCCTCTGCGCCTTGATGGACGTGCCCGCGCTGGCGTACGAGGAGCGCTTCGCCTCGCCGGCAGCGCGCCTCGCCAACGAAGCCGCGCTCTACGCCATCGTGCGGCCGATGATCGAGGCGAAACCCTCGGCGCATTGGAGCCACAAGCTCACCGAGGCGAAACTGATGCACGAGCGGCTGAACAGCTACGCCGATTTCCTCGACCAGCCGCAGGTCAAGGAAACCGGCCTGATCCACTGGCTCGAGCAGGCCGGCGTGCCGACGAAAGTGCCGGTCCCCGCTCTGCCCGGCATGCTGCCGCCGGCCCCGGGCACGGCGCGCGCCGAGGCACCGGTGCCCGGCCAGCACAGCCGCGCGGTCCTCGGCGAGCATGGTTACTCGGACGCCGAGATCGACACGCTGATCGACGACGGCACCATCGCGACGACGAGGTAGAGGCATGCAGAAGAAAGCCGTTGTGGTCGGCGCCCTGGGCGTCATCGGCCGCTACATTGTCGAGCGTCTGGTGGCCGAGGGCGACTGGCAGGTGATCGGGCTGTCGCGCCGGCCGGAGAAGGATGGGCCGCGCTATCGGCATGTCTCCGTCGACCTGCTCGACCTCGACGACGTGGCAGAGAAGCTCGCGGACCTGCGCGACGTCACGCATGTCTTCTACGCCGCCTTCCAGGCGGGCACCGGCAATGCAGCGGGCTACGCCTCGGTGATCGCCCCCAACCGCGACATGCTGGTGAACTCGGTCACGGCCATCGCCAAGACCTCGCGCAAACTGCAGCGCGTCGTGCTGGTCACCGGCACGAAATACTACGGCACGCATCTCGGCCCCCTGAAGACGCCGATGCGCGAGACCGATCCGCGCCATATGCCGCCCGATTTCTATTTCGACCAGATCGACTGGCTGACCGCGTTCCAGCGCGGCAAGAGGTGGAGCTGGACGGAGCTGCGGCCCCAGACCCTGTGCGGCTTCGCGCCCGGCACGGCGATGAGCATCATGCCCGCCATCGCCGTCTATGCCGCGATCTCGAAGGAGCTCGGCCTGCCGCTGCGCTTCCCGGGCAAACCCGGCGCCTACGGCACGATCTACCAGGTGACGGACTCCTCGCACTTCGCCGACGCCGCTTTGTGGGCGGCCACCGAGAAACGCGCCGCCAACCAGGCCTACAACATCACCAACGGCGACTATTTCCGCTGGCGCAACGTCTGGCCGCGCATCGCCCAGGTCTTCGACATGAAGGTGGGCGAGCTGCAGACCATCAGCCTGACCCAGCAGATGGCCGACAAGGCGGATCTGTGGGCAGCGATGACGAAGAAGTACCGGCTGAAGACGTTCGACTTCGGCCAGCTCGTCGCCTGGCCGTTCGCCGACTATGTGTTCGGCTCCGACTGGGACGTGATGTCCGACGTCACCAAGAGCCGCCAGCACGGATTCCACGAGGTGGTCGACAGCGAGGTCATGTTCGAACGCCTGCTGACGCTCTTCCGCAAGGAAAGGATCGTGCCCTAGCGGGCCGCCGGGCGAGAGATTACAAGGAGGCATGGCCCGGACCTTGCTCGGGTCCTGACGGCTGCGGGGTGTCGTCGCTTCGGGGGAGCAATTTCGTACAAATGCGTGAGTCGTCCAGTCTCCTGCCGCCAGAGCCATGGCCCCAGCGCATTTCGCGCATCCTCGCCTGGATAGGCGGCGCGATCATCCTCGTCGGCTGCAGCGGGCTCATCACCATCGACGTCATCACCCGTTATCTCTTCAAGCGCGGCATGGTCGAGAGCTTCGAGATGTCGGGCTATGCCCTGGCCGCCTGCATCGGCCTCGGCCTCGGCTTCGCCACCACCTCCAAGACCCATATCCGCGTCGACATCCTGCTCGATGCCTTTCCCCGGCCCCTCCGGGTTGCCTTCGACCTCCTCGCCGCCCTGTCGCTGGCGCTGCTGGCCGTCGCGCTCGCCTGGTTCTGCTGGGGCACGCTCGCCCAATCGATGGCGATGAACGCCAAATCGGTCTCGGCTCTCCAGACGCCGATGGCGCTGCCACAGTCGATCTGGTGGGTCGGCATCTTCTGGTTCGCCTGTGTCGCCGTGCTGCTGCCCGTCCAGGCCGTGCTGCGCCTGCTGGCGGGCGACGGCCCCGGATTCGACGCCCTGATCGGCAGCCTGCGCGTCACCGAGGAAATCAGCCAGGCCGGCGTCGACCAGGTGCCGCCCGCGAACGGGGCGCCGCGATGATCGGCACCGCCTTCACGCTGCTCGTCGTCCTGGTCGGAATCAGCCTGCCGGTCGCGGCCGCGCTCGGCCTGATGGCCTACGTCCTCTCCGAGCGCTTCGCCTTCTTTCCGATGACCGGCGCGATCGGCGAGCTCGCCTGGAACTCGTCGAACGACTTCATCCTGATCGCCGCGCCCATGTTCATCATGATGGGCGAGCTGATGCACCGGTCCGGCATGAGCGAACGCCTGTTCACGGCGCTGACGCCATGGTTCGCGCGCATTCCCGGCCGCCTCATCCATACCAACATCGCAGCGAGTGCGATCTTCGCGGCGACCTCGGGCTCGTCGGTGGCAACGGCCGCCACCATCGGCACGGTCGCCATCCCCAACATGGACAAAGGCGGCTACAACCGGCCGCTGTTCCTGGGCTCGATCGCCGCGGGCGGCACGCTGGGCATCCTGATCCCGCCCTCGATCAACATGATCATCTATGCCGTGCTGACCGACACGTCGGTGGCCGACCTCTACGCGGCGGGCTTCATACCCGGCTTCCTGCTGGCGGGACTGTTCTCACTGATGGTGCTGGCGCTCTGCCTGTTCCGCCCGCAATGGGCCGGCCCCAAGCGCGAGACGGCGAACCTCTGGCACGAGCGCGTCTCCGGCCTGAAGAACCTGCTGCCGCCGCTCGGCCTGTTCCTCGTCGTCGTGGGGTCGATCTATGCCGGCATCGCCACGCCGACCGAAGCCGCGGCGCTCGGGCTGATGGCCACGCTCGGCCTGGTCGCGGCCAACGGCCAGCTCACCGTGCCGGTCCTGCTGCGGGCGTTCGAGGGCACGGTACGCACGACCTGCATGGTCATGCTGATCGTGATCGCGGCCTTCTTCCTCAACTTCGTGATGGTGTCGATCGGTCTCGTCCAGGCCATCACCGACACGGTACTGGCGCTCGGCCTGTCGCCACTCGGCATGCTGGTGGCCATCGTCGTCTTCTATCTGATCCTGGGCTGCTTCATGGAGACGCTGTCCATGATGATCGCCACGACGCCAGTGGTGGTGCCGGTCATCGTGGCGCTGGGCTACAGCCCGGTCTGGTGGGGCATCGTCTTCGTCATCCTGATGGAGGCCGCCCTGATCACCCCGCCTGTCGGCCTGAATCTCTACGTGGTGCAGGCGGTGCGGCGCGGCGGCGCTTTCTCCGACCTCTGTATCGGTGCGCTACCGTTCGTGACGATGATGATCGTCATGATCGGCATCCTGATTGCTTTTCCCCAGCTGGCCCTGTGGCTGCCGGCCCTTCTCAAGGGCTGACCTTTCAAAGGAGGATTTCATGTCCCTGAAGCATCTCATCGCGGCGGCGGCCCTTGCCGGTTCGTTCGCCATTGGAAGCGCCACGGCGCAGACGCCGCCGGCCCTGCCGTCGACCTCGTTCAATGTCGTGGGCAGCATCGGCGGCCTCTCGATGTACACGAACCGCGAGCTGCCGTTCTGGACCGACACGATCCCGAAGGCGTCGGGCGGCGCGATCAAGGTCCAGGTCAAGCCCTTCACCGAGCTGGGCTTCAAGGGCGCCGAGGTCTTCCGCCTCGTCTCCAGCGGCACCCTTCAGTTCGCCACCACGGTCCTCAACTACAATTCCGGCGAAGTGCCGATGAACGAAGCCGCCGACCTGGTCGGCCTCGTGGGCTCGGTCGAGGAACTCGAGAAGGTCATCGCCGCGATCCGCCCGGCCTACGCCAAGTTCCTCGAGGAGAAGCACGGCATCAAGCTGCTGGGCTTCGGCACGTACCAGGCGCAGGTCCTCTACTGCCGCGACGCCTTCGTCACGATCGCCGACCTGAAGGGCCGCAAGATCCGCGCTTCGGGCGCGTCGCAGCAGGCCTTCGTCACCCATATCGGCGCCTCGCCGCTCAACATCGCCTTCGCCGAGGTCCAGCCCGCTCTGGCCAGCGGCGTCGTCGATTGCGCCATCACCGGTGCGCTGTCGGGCTACAAGTCGAAATGGCACGAGGCCGCGAAGTTCATCTCGCCCATGCCGATCAATTTCGGCGTGGCCGCCCAGCTCGCGAACCTGAAGTGGTGGAATTCCCTCGATCCCAAGGTTCAGGCCTTCCTGCAGACCGAACTGAACAAGCTCGAGAAGTCGATCTTCGAGCAGGCCCGCACCGAGACGCAGACCGGCATCAACTGCAATACGGGCAGCGGCCCGTGCAGCGAGGGCGCGCCCGCCAGCATGAAGCTGGTGCCCGTGACCGCCGCCGACGAGGCCCTGCGCAAGGACGCGCTCACCAAGGCAATCCTGCCGTCCTTCGCCAAGCGCTGCGGCCCGGAGTGCGTGAAGACCTGGAACGATACGATCGGCAAGACGCTGAACGTCACTCTCGCACCGTAACGGGCGGCCGATGATAACCCTGCTCGATCCTGCCGGCTATCTCCGCACGCCGTGGAAGAACGGCGGCGGCACGACCGTCGACATCGCCTTCTTGGGCGATGTCTGGAGGTTCGGCCGCACGCCGATCGTGCAGGCCGGCCCGTTCTCCGACTATACGGGGTTCGATCGCGTCCAGGTCCTCGTCTCCGGCAGCGGACTGGTGCTGGAGACGCCCCAGGGCGAAATCGACGTGCGCCAGCCCTTCCGGCCCGTGCGCTTCCCCGGTGAAACCCGCATTGTCAGTCGGCTGGAGGCCGGGCCTGTCGAGGTCGTCAACCTGATCGGCGCGAGAGCCCAGGTGAAGGTCGACATCGCCGTCCTCGACGAGGACCGTACGCTCGTCCTGAGACCCGGCACGCACATCATCTACAGCCCGCACGGCGATGCAAAGGTGGCCGTGCAGGGCAACGAGCGCAAACTCGCTTCGGATTATGCGCTGCGGCTGGACATCACTGGCCCGACGCGGCTGAGCGGCCTGGTCGGCTGCCTGCTGGTCGGCAGCGTCACCCCGGCATAGGAGACGCGCCCGATGCGGATCGCGGTCGTCGGCGCCGGCGGCGTCGGAGGCGGATATGGGGCGGCGCTCGCGCATGCCGGCGCCGACGTCACCTTCATCGCGCGTGGCGCCCATCTCGCGGCCATGAAGAAGGACGGGCTACGCATCGAGAGCGCGCGCGGCAATACCCATCTGCAGCCGACGCAGGCCACCGAACATCCGGCCGAGGTCGGCCCGGTCGATTATGTGTTGTTCTGCGTCAAGTTGTGGGACGTCGAGAGCGCCGGCGCCGCGATCAAGCCGATGATCGGGGCCAACACCGCCGTCATCACCCTCCAGAACGGCGTCGATGCCCACGAACGGTTGATCCCGATCCTCGGCGCCCGCGCCGTGATGCCAGGTGTCGCCAACATCAGTGCGACGATCGCCGGGCCGGGGCTGATCCGCCAGACCGGCACCGTCATGCGTATGGTGTTCGGCGAGCCCGACGGCAGCCGCAGCCCGCGCGCCGTGGCCTTCGCCGAGATGTGCGGGAAGGCCGGGATCGAGGGCGTGCTGAGCGAAGCCATCCTGACCGACCTGTGGATCAAGTTCGTGCTGCTGGCCTCCAATGCCGGCGTCATGGCACTGACGCGCCTGCCGGTCGGCAAGCTGCGCGACGATGGCGACATCAACGCGATGTTCGGGGCGGCCTACGAGGAAGTGGCGGCGGTCGGCCGGGCGCTGGGCGTTACGCTGCCCGCCGACATCGTCGAGCGGACCTTCAACTTCAACCGCAACGCTCCGCCGCACCTGATGGCATCGATGGCGGTCGACCTGTTGCGCGGCAACCGGATCGAGTTGCCCTGGCTGTCGGGCAAGGTCGTGGACCTCGGTCGCAGGTACAATGTCCCGACACCGACACATGCGCTGATGTATGCTGCGCTGAAGCCCTACGTCATGGGCACGCCAGCCTGAGGGAATTCATGCGCGTCCTTCTCGTCCTTCTGTTCACTCTTGCTGCGGGCGGCGCCTCGGCGGCCGACCTCAAGCTGCTGACCGCCGGCGCCTACAAGTCGGCCGCGGTCGAAATCGTCGCCGACTTCGAGAAGAAGACCGGCCACAAGGTGACGATCGACAGCGGCACGACCGGGGCCCTGCAGAAGCGCGTCGCCGCCGGCGAGTATTTCGACGTGGTCGTCATCCCGCCGATTCCGATGGCCCAATTCCTGGGCAACCGGATCGACGAGAGCAGCGCCAAGGCACTGGCCCGCGCCGGCGTCGGCATGGCGATCAAGCAGGGCGCGCCCGTGCCCGACATTTCCGAGGTCGACGGCTTCAAGAAGGCGCTGCTGGCGGCGCGCGCCATCGCCTACATCGATCCGGCTTCCGGCGGTTCGAGCGGCATCTACGTCGCCCAGCTCTTCCAGACGATGGGCATCGCCGACCAGCTCAGGCCCAGAAGCGTGCTGGTCCAGGGCGGCCTGGCCGCCGACCGCATCGTCGACGGCAAGGCCGACATCGCGCTGCAGCAGAGCAGCGAGCTGATGGGCGTGCCGGGCGTGCAGTTCGTCGGCCCGATCCCGCTGATGGTGCAGCACTACACGATGTATTCCGGCGGCGTGTCCGTCGCCTCGGGCAACCGCGCCGCCGCTGACGCCCTCCTGCTGGCGCTGGCCAATCCCGAGAACGGAAAGATCCTGAAGTCGAAGGGTCTCGACAGTCCGTAGGGCGGGATGAGTTAAGAAGAAAGGTCCCTCACTACGTTCGGGATGACACCGCTTTCTGCATCGACGCACGGCGGCAATCTGAGAAAATCTGTCATCCAGAGCGCAGCGAGGGACCTTTCGCGTCAGCAGCTCATTTGATCTCCTCGATCGCCTCCTTCCAGGCCGCGATCGTGTGGTCGATGTCGGCGCGGGTATGGGCCACGCTGACATAGTACTTGCTGTCGCCCTTCATGATGCCGCGGGCGCGCAGCGCCTGATTGAAGCGCTTCTGGATCGCGGTGTCGGCCTTCAGCGTGTCGCGATAGTCCTTGATCGGCTGGTCGGTGAAGATGACGTCGAACAGCGGCGGCTCGCCGATCACCTGCGCCTTGAGGCCGGCCTTCTTCAGCAGTTCCGAGAGCGTGCCCATCAACTCGCGGCCGGTGGCGAAGACACCTTCGTACGTGCCGGGCTGCTTCAGCACGTCGAGCGTGGCGAGACCCGCAACGGCGGCCACGGGATTGCCCGAGAGCGTTCCCACCTGGAAGATGAAATCCTCGTCGGTCATCGCGAGGCGATCGAAGTGCTTCATGATGTCGGCGCGGCCGGCAATGGCCGCCAGCGCGAAGCCGCCGCCCACGACCTTGCCCAGGGTGCAGAGGTCCGGGGTGACGCCGTAATACTCCTGGGCGCCGCCATAGGCGAAGCGGAAGCCGGTCACGACCTCGTCGAAGATCAGCGGAATGCCGTGCTCGGCGGTGACCTCGCGAAGCGCCTGCAGGAAGCCGGGCTTGGGCGGGATCAGGCGCTGGAACGGCTCGACGATGACGCCGGCCAGCTCGTCCTTCTGCTCCTCGATCAGGCTGCGCACCATGTCGATGTCGTTGAAGGCCGCGACCACCATCTCGTCGGCCACCGACTTCGGGATGCCGGCCGAGTCGATGGACCCGCGCGGAAAATTGCCGGGGTTCTTGGGCGCCAGAGACACCAGAGCGTAGTCGCTCATGCCGTGGTAGCCGCCCTCGAACTTCAGGATCTTGTCGCGCTTGCGGAAGGCGCGCGCCGCCCGCATCGCGTAGAGGTCGGCCTCGGTGCCGGAGCAGACGAACCTCACCTGTTCGGCGCAGGGAACGGCGTCGACGATCGCTTCGGCGAGCGCGATGCCGTGGCGATTGTTGCCGAAGAAGGTCGTGCCGAGCGGCAGCTGCGCCTGGACCGCCGCGGTGACGGCGGGATGGGCGTGTCCGATGAACATCGGGCCCGAGCCCAGCAGGAAGTCGACATACTCCTTGCCGGCCTCGTCGTAGATCCGGCCGGCCTTGCCCTCCTTGAGGATCACCTCGGCCGGCATGTTGCCGAAGCTGCCACCCGGCAGCACACGCCTGGCCTGCTCGACGAGCTGGTTGGTCTGATCGCCGAGGACGAGGGGGGAGGTCTGGACGTTCATGGATGCCTCTCTGCGCTTGAAACTCTTGCTGCGAGCGCACCACTCCAGTGGCGCTCATCTCATTTTCAAGACTCCATCAACGCCACTGGAGTGGCGCGCTCCCGGCGATTACTCGATGGGAACGAAGATGGAGTGGCGGAGCTTGCCCTCGATGGCCTTGGAGCAGTGGCCCTTGCCATGCGTGTCCTCGACCAGGATCACCTCACCGGCGCCGATGATGCGCGTTTCGCCGTCGCTGGCCTGGATGGAGACGCCGGCGTCGAGGTTGATGATGTACTGCCGGCGCGGCGCGGGATGCCATTCGTAATCGTAGGAACCGGGCGTCTCGCGGAAGATGATGCCGGTCGCCGGCAGCGTGGCCGAGGTCTTGCCGCCGCGGCCCTCGTTCTTCCATTCGACCTCGATGTCGCGAAAATGGGTCTCGCCCTGGGCGTCGACATACAGATTATGGATACGCATGAATTTTCCTCCCCTTGCCGTCTGTGGCGGGCAGCTTAGAACGAAAGCATGCTGAGAAAACCCGTCGAGGCCGTCCTTTTCGACATGGACGGTCTGCTGATCGACACGGAAGCCGCCTATCTCGATGCCCTGCAGGACGCGGCGCGCGACCTCGAGGTCCACATGTCGATGGAATTCTGCCACTCGATGATCGGCATTTCCGGCCGCGAATGCGAGATCATGATTCAGGGACTGTATGGCCCCGGGTTCCGCCTCGACCATTTCCGCGAGCGCTTCACGGGCCACGCCCGGCGGCGGCTGGAGGCCCACCTCCCGGTCAAACCGGGCGTCGTCGAGATGCTCGACTTCCTGGCAGCCCGCGGCCTGCGCCTCGCCGTCGCGACCGGCTCCGGCCGCGTCACGGCCGAGCGCCATCTCGGCCGGGCCGGCCTGATCGACCGCTTCGCTGCCGTCGCGACGCGCGACGACGTCGAGAACGCCAAGCCTGCGCCCGACGTCTATCTCGAGGCTGCCCGTCGCCTTGGCGTTGCGCCGGAGCGCTGCATCGCCTTCGAGGATTCCAATGTAGGCCTCACCGCCGCGCATGCGGCCGGGACCATGGCGTTCATGGTCCCAGACATCCTGCCACCTCTACCCGAGGTTCATGCCAAATGCCTCCGCGTGTTCGACGACCTGCACGAAGCACGCCGGCTCCTCGAAGAATTGCTGTAATTCACATTGAATGATCCAAAAACCAGCCAAGCGCGTATAGTAACTTCAACAGCGGAGTTGCCCGTGCGCTTGCTACGTCTCCTCGTCTCCTGCCTCGCCGTCTTCACGGTGCATGCGGGAACCGCCTCCGCCCAGCCCATGAGCATTGGCAGCGAACCCTTCAGGCCGCCGCCGAAGGACTGGACGTTCGATATCGGACCGGGCGTGGTCCTTGCCCCGTGGTTCGAGGGCAGCGCGAACTATCGCGTGTTGCCGATCCCGAACCTCGATCTGCGTTACCAGCGCGACAAGTTCTTCATCTCCGCGCGCGACGGCGTGGGCGCGACGCTGTTCGACGACTCCGGCTTCAAGGCCGGCCCGATCCTTCGCTACCGTTTCCCGCGCAACCAGGGCGACGGTGGCTACCTCTTCGGCACGGGCAACGTGCCTTTCACCGTCGAAGGCGGCGCCTTCCTGCGCTACGACCAGCCCTTCATCGCCGCCAAGATCGAGCTGCGGCGCGGCATCGGCGGCAGCAATGGACTGATTTTCGATGCGCTGGTTGACGGCAAGCTGCGGCTGACCGACAGCGTCTTCCTGTCGGGCGGTCCGCGGCTCTCGGTGACCGATGGCACTTACAACCAGGCCTATTTCGGCATCACCGCCCTGCAATCGGTGAACTCCGGCTACGCCCAGTACTACCCTGGCGCGGGGCTGCGCAGCGTCGGTGCCGGCACCAGCGTGCTGTGGCGCATCCACGACAGGCTGAGCTTCGTCGCCTTCGGCAGTTACAACTACCTCGCCGACGTCGTAGCCAACTCCCCGATCGTGACCGGCCCCGGCGGATCCCGGAACCAGTTCGTGGCCGGCAGCGCGCTCACATGGCGCTTCTCGTGGTAGCAGACCGGCCCCGCTAGAACTTCTCGACCCACGGCCGCACCTCGACCTCCCAGCTCCAGGCACTGCGGTGCTGGTTCATCACGTGCCAGTAGGTCTCGGCGATCGCGTCGGGATCGAGCAGGCTGTCGGGCCTGTCGTCGGGCACCGTCCGCGCGGCGCTGCGAATGCCGCCGTCGATCACGAAATGGGCGACATGGATGCCCTGGGGCGACAGCTCGCGCGCCATGGATTGCGCCAGGCCGCGCAACGCGAACTTGCCCATCGCAAAGGTGGCCGAGAGCGCGAAGCCCTTCACGCCGGCCGTCGCCCCTGAGAGCAATACCGCGCCCTCACCCTTCGGCAGCATGCGTTTCACCGCCTGCTGGGATACCAGGAAGGCGCCGAAGGCGCTGATGTCTATGGCCCGTTTCACGTCGTCCGGGGCCAGGTCGACCAGCGCGCCGCGGACCCGGTTGCTGGCGTTGTAGACCACGACGTCGGGCGTCCGACCGGCGGCGTCCAGCGACTCGAACAGCGCCGCGACGTCCTTTTGATCGGCCGCGTTGCAGGCGTGAACCGACGCCCCCGTCTCTTTCGCGAGTGCAGCGAGCTTGTCGGTCTGCCGGGCGGCCAGTGCCACCGACAGGCCGTTCTTCGCGAACAGGCGGGCCAGCGAGGCGCTGAGGCCGGGGCCGGTCCCGACAATCAGGGCAGAGCGGTATTTCGGCATGTGCAAGGGTCCTCTCGTTGCCGGGTATTCCGCGCAGGTATACGCTTCTGCGCAACAGGGAAGGAAACGAGGCCATGGACCAGGTTCAACCGACCGGCCGCATCGACGTCATCTCCGACGTGATCTGCCCCTGGTGCTACATCGGCAAGCGCCAGCTCGAACGCGCACTCGACCTGCTGGCCCCGCAGCATTGCAACGTTGCCGTCGCCTGGCATCCCTTCCAGCTCAATCCCGAGATGCCAGCCGAAGGCGTCGAGCGCACGAGCTATCGCATCTCCAAGTTCGGCAGCCTGGAGCGCTCCCGGCAGCTCGACCAGCGCATCACCGAGACCGCCGCGACGGTCGGGCTCGAATTCCATCTCGACCGCATCACGCGCACGCCCAACACGGTAAACGCCCATCGCGTGATACGATTCGCGGGCCAGCGCGGCGTGCAGGACGCGCTCGTCGAACAACTGTTCGAGAGCTATTTCTGCAGCGGCGCCGACATCGGCGATCCCAAAATCCTGGCCGACGTAGCGGCCCAGGCCGGGCTCGACCGCGCCGAGGTGCTCGCGATGCTGGCGGGCGACGAGGGCCGCCGCGAAGTGCTGGCCGGCGACCAGATGGCGCGCAATGCCGGCATCCAGGGCGTGCCGAGCTTCGCCCTGCAGGGCCACGTGCTGTTCTCGGGCGCCGTGCCGGCCGAGGAAATGGCGCAGACCTTCCGCCGTGCCTGGGAAATCCTCAAGGAGCGCGCCGCGTAGAAGGCTTTCCCCCACCTCATCCTGAGAGGCTGGCCGGAAATGAATTGAATCGATTCAAGCACTTACCTCATCCTGAGGAGC
>JABMNB010000468.1 GCA_013205335.1 Rhodospirillales bacterium | reverse complement strand
TGCGCCGAACAGAAATACGGCATCCGCTGCAACTCGGTGCATCCAGGCGGCGTCGACACGCCGATCTTCAATCCGCTGTGGCAGGCGGTCGGCCACGAACAGGGCAAGGCCTTCCTCGGCTCCCGCCATCCGATCGGCCGCATGGCCGAGCCGCGGGACCTGGGCGAGCTCGTCCTGTGGCTGGCCTCGGACCGCTCGTCCTTCGTCACCGGCGCGGAGTTCACCTCCGACGGCGGGGTCACCGCCGGCCTTATGAGGAGGTCGCTCCTTGCCCCGTCTTGAGAACAAGGTCGTGCTGATAAGCGGCGGGGCCTCGGGCATCGGTGCCGCGACCGCCCGCATGGTCGTCCGCGAGGGCGGCAAGGCCGTCCTGGCCGACCGCGACGAGGCCAGGGGCCACGCGCTGGCGGCCGAGCTGGGCGACGCCGCGCAGTTCGTGCCACTCGACGTGGTGCAGGAAGAGAGCTGGCAGGCCGCCGTTGCGGCCACCGTCGAAAAGTTCGGCGCGTTGCATGGGCTGCTGAACGCGGCCGGCATCGGCGTGCGCAACTCGATCGAGGACTGCACGCTGGCGGAGTACCGCCGCGTCAACGACATCAACTCGCTGGGTACGTTCCTCGGCTGCAAGCACGCCATCCCGGCGATGAAGGAGTCGGGCGGCGGCTCGATCGTCAACATCTCCTCGGTGCTGGGCCTGCGCGGCGCGTCCTACGCCATGGCCTACTGCGCTTCCAAGGGGGCGGTGCGCACGCTCACCAAGAACGTGGCGCTGCACTGTGCCCAGCAGAAGTACAACATCCGCTGTAACTCGGTTCATCCGGGTTACATCGATACGCCGATGATCGCGCCACGGCTCGACACCAACGTCGGCAACATGAGCGGCAGGCAGGCGCTGGAGGAACTCCATCCGCTCGGCCGCCTCGGCCAGGCCGACGAGGTGGCGTACATGATCCTGTTCCTGCTGTCGGACGAGTCGACGTTCTCGACCGGCTCGGAGTTCGTGTGCGACGGTGGCTTAACAGCGTAGGCACACCGAGCAAAGGTCCTTCGCTGCGCTCAGGATGACAACATTTTCTGAATTGGCGCACTGCGCCACTTCCAACACCATTGTCATCCTGAGCGAAGCGAAGGACCTTTTGATCTTTCCCTAAGACTTCATCCCCGTGATCGAGCCCGAGACGGCGCGAGGGTCGCGCTTGGGCCAGCGGCCGGCTTCGACCTGGACGATGAAGTCGCCGACGATGCGGTTGAACTGGTCGGGATCCTCGAGGTTGATCGTGTGGCCGCAGTTCGGCATCACTGCCAGCGCCGCCGTCGGGATCTCGCGTTTCATCAGCATCGAGGGCGCAAGGCAGGGCCAGTCCTCGTCGCCGGTCAGCACCAGCGTCGGGACAGTCATCGCGCGCATCTTGTCGACCAGGTCATAGAGCGAAGGCCGCTCGCCCTGGCAGCCGAGCTGGGTGTTGGCCGAGCCCAGCGCCGAGTGCTCGGCCAGCGCTTCCTTGAACTCGGCGAAGCCGCGCGGATCCTTGTTCTCGAACTGAACGCGCGTCGGTCCGTAGGCATACTTCCCGGCGAAGGCCGCCATGCCCTCGTCCTGCAGAGACCTCGCCACGATGCCGACCTCGGCCTTGAACTTCGCCGTCTCGTGCTTCTCCGCGCCATAGCCGACGCCGGCCACGACCAGCGATCGCGCCCGCGCCGGGTGGCGGAAGCCGAAGTGGAGGCTGGCGAAGCCGCCCATCGACAGGCCGACCACATGCGCCTTGTCGATCCCGAGATGATCCATCACCGCCAGGATGTCGTCGGTGGCGCGGTTCTGGCTGTAGCTCTCGGGCTTCTCCGGTACATCGGACGGCGGATAGCCCCGCGCGCCGTAGGTGATGCAGCGATAGCGCTGGCCGAAATGGCGCATCTGCATTTCCCACGAGCGGTGGTCGGCCGCGAATTCGTGGACGAACACGATGGGCGCCCCCGCACCGGTCTCCTCGAAATAGAGCGCTACGCCATCGTCGGTCGTTGCATAAGGCATCAGTGAAACTCCCAGTCTGCGCCGAATAGGCCACGCGGGCCGACGTCTGCAAGCGCTGCGCCAATCCCTAGAAACCTTCATGCGCCTCACCCGCCGGATGATGGGCATGTAATGCTAGAGTAACGCAATGAGTGAAATCGGTACCGGTCTGCAAAACGCCTCGGGCATCCGCACCGCCGTTGCACGGGCGGGCTATGCCTTCGTCGAAGCCTCCGACATGCGCACGGCGCTGGCGCGCTTCGGCACGCTTGCCGACTGGCCGGCCTTCGCCGAGAGCTGGAACGACCTGGACGTCGACACGTACATGGGCGATGGCGGCCGCTACCGGAAGCGCCGCTTCGGCGTCTACGCGGCGGAGCGCCAGGGCCCGATCGTCCGCGGCGCGCACCAGCCGCACTATCAGGGCGTCAGCTACAACAACCTGAATGGCGGCATCGAACGCTGGTTCAAGCCTGTGACCGAGGAGATCGGCAACGGTTCCTCGATGCGCACCATCCTCGAATACTGCCGCGCTTTGTTCGGCCGCCTCGCGCCCGAGACGGCCAGGTGGCACATCGAGGTCCATCAGTTCCGGATCGAGGCCAGGACCGGCGAACACGGCAAGCCCACGCCCGAGGGCATGCATCGCGACGGCGTAGATTACGTGCTGGTCCTCCTGATCAACCGCCGCAACATCGCCAGCGGCACCACGACGGTGCACGACCTCGACAGGCGCGCGCTCGGCAGCTTCACCCTCACCGACCCGCTGGATGCCGCCCTGGTCGACGACGCCCGCTGCTACCACGGTGTGACGCCGGTCGAGCCGGAGAACCCGGTGCAGCCCGCCTATCGCGACGTGCTGGTGGTGACGTTCAAGAAGAATCCGGTGTCGTAGTCGTAGCCTCTTTCATCGAAGCCCCCTCACCTAACCTCTCCCCCCAGCGGGGGCGAGGAACATGAATTTTGAGACTCCTCTCGCCCGGTAGGGGGAGAGGCTGGGTGAGGGGGTTACGCACGCAACTCAAAGCTTCCGAGCGTGCAGCTCACGGCGAAAATCGGGACAGGTTCGCAGAACTCGACGGTTCCCTTCCCGCCCTTCGCGGCGGCCGCCGCGGCGATGAAGGTCCGGATCTCGAAGCCGCCCTGGCCGGCCTCGCGATAGATTTCGGCGTCGGTGTAGGAGAGAAGCGCCTCGCGGTCGTTGGCCGACCAGCGGCGCAGGAACTCGCGGTCCCATTCCTGGTTGATCTTTCCGGAGTCCGGCGTGGCCGGCCAGTGCGAGAGGCCGCCGGTGCCGATCAACGCGATGCGCTCGGGAACGGCGTCGGCCGCCCGCCGCAGCGCCTCGCCGAATGCCCAGGCGCGGGCCAGCGGCGCGAGCGGCGGACCCTGGCAATTGATGTTGGCCGGCACGATCGGCAGGTCGTAGTCGGGGGTCAGGAAGTGCAGCGGCACCGAGATGCCGTGATCGAACTTCCATTCCTCGGCATAGGCCACGTCGACCGTCTGCATCACCTTCTCGATCAGCCTTCGCGACAGCGCCTTGTTGCCGGGCACCGTGGTGCGCTCGATGCGGAGGAATGCCTCGTCCTCGATCGGGCCTTCGTAGCCGTCGGCCATGCCGATGGCGAAGGCCGGCATGTTGTTCATGAAGAAGTTGGCGAAATGCTCGGCCGCGATCACCACCAGCGCGTCGGCCCGGGTCGCGCGGATGTCGTCGCCCATGCGACGGAACGCACTCTCCAGCGCCTGCCGCGTCTGGGTGTCGGCGCGCTCGGCGCGGCCGGTGATGCCGGGGGCATGGCTGCAGGCGCCGCAGTAAACCAGGGGCATCAGCGTGTCTCCCGTTCCGCCTTGAGGCGCGCATCGTGCGCTTCGACGCCTTCATAGCCGGTGGGGGCGTAAACGCCCTCGCGCACCGGGCCGTGCTCCATGAGCCCCATGCGCATCCTCTCGAGATAGTCGAGCCACTCGATGCGGTGCAGGGCCGCGAAGTGCATGAGAAGCTGGCCGTTGACGCCCAGCACGTAGAGCAGGCCGATGTCGGGCTTCACCAGCGCGCCGACCTCCTCTGCCGTGAGATCGTAGTCGCCCAGGACAACGTCCCGCTCCTCGGCGTAGCGCTGCCGCGTGCGCGGATCGCGATTGAGCTGATAGATCAGCTTCTGGACTTGGTAGAGGCTCATGTGGTCTCCGCGATGAGGAGCGGCTCCCCGATGGGGCCTTTCCTCTAGCCGCCGCTGCCGATGGTCACGCCGGCGTCGGCAATGATGGTCTGGCCGGTGATGAAAGCACCGGCCTTGCCCGCCAGCATCACGGCGATGCCGCCGATATCGTCCGGCTCGCCGATGCGGCCGAGCGGCGCGCCCTTGAGGCGGACGGCGAGATACTTGGGATCGTCCCACAACGCCTTGGCAAAGTCGGTCTTCAAGAGGCCCGGCGCAATCGTATTCACGCGGATATTGTCCTTGCCGTACTCGACCGCGAGGTTGCGCGCGAGCTGCATGTCGGCGGCCTTGGAGATGCCGTAGGCGCCGATCACCGGCGTGCCGCGGATGCCGCCGATCGAGGACACGATGATGATCGAGCCGTCCTTCTTGGCGCGCATGTCGGGCAGGCAGTAATTGATCAGCCACATGCTCGACAGGATGTTGTTGTGCATGACCTTCATGAACACGTCGTCCGGCAGCTTCTCGTTCGGCCCGTAATACGGATTCGA
>JABMNB010000467.1 GCA_013205335.1 Rhodospirillales bacterium | reverse complement strand
GTGTTGGTCTGCGCTGCCATCACCGCCCCCCTGTCATCCTGAGCGCAGCGAAGGATCTCACGCCCGCCAGGGTTTCGCTGGTCGTTCCGCCAGATCCTTCGCTGCGCTCAGGACGACGGGGAAGTTGGCTGATCATCAGCGCAGTTTCGGGTTCAGCGCGTCGCGCAGCCAGTCGCCCAGCAGGTTCACCGCCAGGACGAGCGCCGCCAGCGTGACGCCGGGAAACACCGTGATCCACCAGTCGCCGGACTGCAGCACCTCGTTACCGAGGCGGATGAGCGTGCCGAGCGACGGCTCGGTCGACGGCAGGCCGACGCCCAGGAACGACAGGGTCGCCTCGGTGATGATGGCGAGACCGAGATTGAGGGTGGCGATCACCAGCACCGGCCCGGTGACGTTGGGCAGCACGTGGCGCACCATGATCAGCAGCGGCGACAGGCCGATCACCCGCGCCGCCTGCACGTATTCCTTGTTCTTCTCGACCATCACCGAGCCGCGCACGGTGCGGGCGTAGCTCACCCAGAAGGAAAGGCCGATGGCGCCGACGACGACGAAGACGGCGATCTCGTCGTGACGCTTCACCGAGATGAGACCGCGCACCACACCGTCGATGAGAAGCGCCACAAGGATCGCCGGAAAAGTGAGCTGAACGTCGGCCACGCGCATGATCACGGCGTCGATCGCGCCACCGAAATAGCCGCTGACCAGACCGAGCGATATGCCGAGCACCATCGCCACCGCCACGGCGGCGAGGCTCACGACCAGGGACAGACGCGTGCCGTACATGATCGATGACAGCACGTCGCGGCCCTGATCGTCGGTACCGAGCGGGAAGGCCCACTCGCCGTCCGGAGATACCAGGACAGGCGGCTTCAGTCCGTCGCTGAGGCTGAGCGTGGCCGGATCGAACGGTGTGTGCGGCGCCAGGATCGGCGACAGGAAAGCCAGGGCGATGATCAGGAAGGTGGCCACCGCCGCCGCAACCGTCATGGGCGAGGACTTGAAACTCCACCAGATGTCGCTGTCGGACACCCGGTGCAGCCAACCCGAAAGGCCCGATCTCGATGCTGCCGCCATGTCAGTGTCCCGCCACGCGCGCGCTGCCACCCTGGCTGCGCAGGCGAGGGTCGACGGCGAAATAGAGAAGATCGACGATCAGATTGACCAGGACGAAGAACAACCCGATCAGCAGCAGATAGGCCGCCATCACCGGGATGTCGGAAAACTGCACCGACTGGATGAAGAGCTGGCCGACGCCCGGCCACGCGAACACGGTCTCGGTGACGACGGCGAAAGCGATCAGGCTGCCGAGCTGCAGGCCGGCGACGGTGATCACCGGGACCAGCGTGTTCTTGAGCGCGTGCCCGAAGTTGATCGCCCGGTTGGTCAGCCCGCGCGCCCGCGCGAACTTGATGTACTCGGTGCGCATCACTTCCAGCATCTCCGAGCGCACCAGGCGCATGATGAGTGTGAGCTGGAACAGGCCGAGCGTGATGGCCGGCAGGATCAGTGCCTTGAGGCCGGACAAGGTCAGGAAATTGGTGACCCACCAGCCGACCTTCACGGTGTCGCCGCGACCGAATGACGGCAGCCAGTGCAGCGTCACGGCGAACACCAGGATCAGGAGAATGCCGATCAGGAACGTCGGCAGCGAGATACCGATCAGGGAAATCGCCTGCAGCAGCCGGCTCGACCAGTGCCTGGGGTAGAGGCCGGTATAGACGCCCATCGGCACGCCGACGAACAGCACGAATACTGCGGCGCAGAAGGAAAGCTCGAGGGTCGCCGGCACGCGCTCCAGGATCAGGCGGCCGACCGGCTCCGACGTGCGGTAGGACAGCCCGAAATTGCCGCGCGCCGCATTGGCGATGAAATGGAAGAACTGGACCGGCGCCGGGTCGTTGAGGCCGAGCTTCTCGCGCAGCGCGTCGCGCTCCTCCATCGAGGTGTCCTGGCCGACCATCGCATTGACGGGATCGCCGACGTAGCGGAACAGCGAAAACGCAACCAGACCGACCGCGAGCAGCACGGCGCTCGATTGCAGGAGACGTCGGAGGATGAAGGCGAGCATCTTGTTGGCGTGATCCGGTGGCAGGCCTAGCAGGAAAGGCACCAAAACGGAACCGGCCCCGGTTGCAGGTCCTGCAACCGGGGCCGATTTGAGTTTGTCGTGACGCCGCTACTTCACCGTGACGAAGCGCAGCGGGAAGCTGTTGTCGGCGGGCTGCACCAGGTCGATGTTCTTGCGCGCCGCCCAAACGACCGCCTGCTGATGCAGAGGAACGTAGGCGAAATCGTCGACGTAGAGCTTGGTCGCTTCCTTGATCATGGCGTCGCGCTTGGCCTTGTCGGTCTCCTGCTCCATGGCATCGGCCAGCTTGTCGAGCGCCGGGTTGGAATAGCCGCCGGCGTTGAACTGGCCCTTCTTGGTCGCCTTGTTCGGCGTCTGGATCAGCGCCTCGAAGACGTTGTGGACGTCGTAGGTCTGCGCCGGCGACCAGCCCAGCATGTAGAAGCTGGTATCACCAGGAGACAGGTCGGCTTTGCGCAGGATCTTGGCAAAGTAGAGGTTACGGGTCTGGGCCCGCAGGTTCACCTTGATGCCGATCTTGGCCAGCATCGCCACCACGGCCTGGCAGATCTTCTCGTCGTTGACGTAGCGGTCGTTGGGGCAGTCCATCCCGGTCTCGAAGCCGTTGGGATAGCCCGCGTCGGCCAGCATCTTCTTGGCCTCTTCCGGCTTCAGGAGGGCCGGCCGCTTGTCGAGCTCCTTCATGTAGCCGTTGATGCCCGGCGCCACCATCAGGTCGGTGGGGAACGACTGGCCGCGCATCACGGTGCGCTTGATCGCGTCGACATCGATCGAGCGATGGATGGCCTCGCGCACCTTCTTGTCCTTGAACGGGTTCTTGCCCTTGACGTTCGACTCGAGCAGCTCCGGGCGCTCCTGGTCGAAGCCGAGGAAGACGACGCGGGTCTCGGGGCCTTCCAGCACCTTGATGTTGGCGTCCCTCTTGAGGCTCTCGGTGTCGGCCGGCGGCACCTCGTACGTCATGTCGATGTCGCCCGCCTTGAGCGCGGCGACACGGGTCGCGGGGTTGGCCACCGGCGTGAAGATCACCTCGGTCAGGTTGTGGACCGGCTTGTCCCACCAGTTCGGGTTGGCCGTGAGAATGGTCTTCTCGCCGGCGCGCCGCTCCTTGAGCATGAACGGGCCCGTGCCCATGGCGTTGCGGGTGGCGAAGTTCTCTTCGTTCTTGGTCATGTCGGCGGAGTTCTGGGCATTGTTCTTCTCCGCCCATGCCTTCGACATGATGCCCAGAGCCGCCCACTTGTCGGCAAGCAGCGGG
>JABMNB010000466.1 GCA_013205335.1 Rhodospirillales bacterium | reverse complement strand
TCGCCCGACCCGCCACCGCCGCACCCTGCCAAGGCCAAGGCAAGCATGAGAACAAGCGGAAGGATCGCCGGCAGCCGCACACCGATCACGGAGAGGCGATAGGGCGGCCGCGAGGAAACACGAAAGTCGAGAAACGTAAGGCCAGACTTCATGTATGACCTGCAGAATTTAAAATAAACAGTTGAAATTAATGAATATTAAGTATCACGATTGGTGTCTTATGTCATCTCCTCAGAATCTGGATGAAGTTCGCCGGCTGGAACTGTTGGCCTTTCGCGGCTGGCCAGCCCTCGAGAGCCTAGATGTCGCCGGCTGGCGGCTGCGTTTCTCGGGCGGTTACACAAAAAGAGCAAATTCTATCAATGCATTAGAGGCATATCCTCCACTTATAATCGAAACTCTGGAGGCACTCTGTCGCCAGCGCGGCGTGCCGCCCGTGTGGCGCCTGACACCCCTCGCCCCGCCCGCTATGGCCGGTCTGCTGGAAGCTCGGGGTTATCGTGCGATCGAGCGCAGCCATCTTCAGGTCTGCCCCCTTCACGACCGCTTCGCGGCCGATCCGGTCGTGGCCATCCTGCCCGCTCCCACCCCGGCCTGGATCGCCGCCTTCGCGGCCCACAGCCCGGTACGTCCGGAGCACCATGAGACCATGCAGCGGATGCTGCAGGCCATCGCCCCGCCGGCAGGTTTCGCGTTCGTCGAACACGACGGCCGGCCAATGGCCATGGCGATCGGCGCGGTCGAGGGCGATCACATGGGTCTGTTCGATGTGCTGGTGATGCCCGAGGCGCGGCGGCAGGGGCTCGCCCGTCGCGTCACCGAGAGTCTCTACGCCTGGGCGTGGCGGCAGGGCGCACGTTTCGCCTATCTCCAGGTCGTCGCGACCAACGCGGCGGCGATGCCGCTCTACGCGCAGCAGGGATTCCGCACCGTCTACGATTACGAGTACCGGATTCCGCCGGCTCCTTGACCCTCACGCTTCCGTCCTTGCATAGTCGATGCAGGGAGGAACACCAAAAATGTCGGACCATGTGTGGGAGAAGAGCTATCCGCCGGGCGTGAAGTGGGAGCTCGACGTCCCGAAGATGACGATCCACCAGAGCTTCGAGGAGAGCTGCGCCAAGTATGGCGACCGCCCCTTCACCGACTTCCTCGACAAGGTGATGACGTTCCGGGACTACAAGGAGGCCTCCGACAAGGCGGCCGCCGGATTCCAGAAGCTGGGCGTCAAACCCGGCGTCAATGTCGGCCTCTACCTGCCCAACACACCGCACTACATCATCGCGTTCTTCGGCGTGCTGAAGGCCGGCGGGCGCGTGGTGAACTACTCTCCCCTCGATGCCGCACGCGAGCTCGAGTTCAAGATCGGCGATTCGGAGACCGACATCCTGGTGACGCTGGACGTCACCGCGCTTTATCCGAAGATGGCGGCGATGCGCGGCAAGACGCGGCTGAAGAAGCTGATCGTGGGCTCGATCGCCGACTATCTGCCATGGCCGAAGAACTGGCTCTATCCGATCGCCAAGAAGAAGGACCTGTCGGCCTGGCCGCGCGACGACTGGCACATGTCGTTCAAGGACCTGCTGGCCAACGACGGCAAGTACACGCCCCACAAGCCCGCGAGCGAGAACCTGTGGGACGAGGTGGCGTTGCTGCAATACACCGGCGGCACGACGGGCCTGCCCAAGGCTGCGATGCTGACGCATGGCTGCGTGATGGCGGCGATGAGCCAGGGCCAGGCCTGGACCGTTCCCTACACCACGCCCGGCACCGAGAAGGTCGTGTGCGTGCTGCCGCTGTTCCACATCTACGCGCTGTCGGGAATCATGCTGGGCGCGGTGCGTAACGGCAACCAGCTCATCCTCTACCCGCGGCCCGACATCGACATGATCGTCAGCGATCTCGCGAAGAAGAAGCCGACCTTCCTGCCCGGCGTGCCGACGCTCTACACCGCGATCAACAAGCATCCCAAGGCCAAGGGTCTCGACCTCAGCTCGCTCAAGATCTGCATGTCGGGCGGCGCGCCGCTGCCCGTCGAGGTCCAGCAGAGCTTCGAGAAGCTGACGGGCGCGACGCTGATCGAGGGCTACGGCCTCACGGAAACGTCGCCGACCGGCGCCATCTGTCCAGTCGACAAGAGCGTGCGCCGGGTCGGCTCGTGCGGCGTGCCGATGCCGGGCACCATCATCGAAATCCGCGACATGGAAAACGGTGACAAGGTGCTGCCCGCCGGCAAGGAGCATGTCGGCGAGGTCTGCATCATCGGCCCCCAGGTCATGAAGGGATACTGGAAGAACCCAGGGGAAACCGAGAAAGTCCTGTTCAACCACCCGTCGAGCAACTGGATGGGCCTGCGCACCGGCGACATGGGCTACATGGACGCCGACGGCTGGCTCTATCTCGTCGACCGCTCCAAGGACCTGATCATCTCCTCGGGTTACAACGTCTATCCGCGCATGATCGAGGAGGCCGTCTACGAGCATCCGGCGGTCGACGAAGTGATCGTGATCGGCATCCCCGATCCCTATCGCCAGGAAGCACCGAAGGTCTTCGTCAAGCTGAAGCCCGGCGCCTCGCTCACCTTCGAGGAGCTGAAGAAGCATCTCGACGGCAAGATCGGCAAGCACGAGATGCCTATCGCTCTCGAAATCCGCCCGGAACTGCCCAAGACCCCGGTTGGCAAGCTGTCCAAGAAGGAACTGAAGGAAGAGGAGCGCGCCAAGGCCAAGTCCAAGGCGGCGTGATTTCTCTCTTGTTCCTCTCCCCCTTGGGAGAGAGGTAAGGTGAGGGGGTGATGCGGCGCATGACCCACCTCACCTCCCCCGCGCTGACGCGCGGGTCCCCTTCCTCTCCCTCCACTGACGTGGGCGGAGAGGCTGTTCTTAGACGGTCTGTTCTGTTCGGCGGTGCCAGCCTCGTGCTGGGCGGCTGCTTCGACCGGCCCTGCCACGAGCGTAACCCAGCGCAGAAGGCGTTCCTCGACGGGCTGCAGGAGTTGGCCAAGCCGGCCCTTGCCTCCAACAACCCGCTGCGGGTCGAGGAAGCCGCCCGGCAGAGCGTCGCGCTGGCCGGCAAGGTCGGAGCGTTCAGCGACTGGTGCGGCACGCTCACCAAGATCGAGGGCAATGCCCAGACCGCGGCGGTCACGCTCGACATCGGCCGCCAGGTTTCGCTCTACGCGTTCAACGACTGGACGCTGGCCTTTGCAGGCACCGTGACGGACTTTTTCTCCACACGATCGCGTGCCACGCCGCCGCCGGGCCTTTCCGAACCGGCCGTCGCGGCGCTAAAAACCCTGCGGCTTGGCGAACGCGTGACGATCTCCGGGCGGATGGGCGAGATCGCGGGCTCCGGCGTGTTCGATCTCTCCCGCCTGTTCGGCAAGAGCGTCGCGGAGCATCGCCAGTTCCTGCAGACGCCACGCTTCGTGGCGCGCATCGAGGCCTTCCAGGCCCCGAAGAAGTAGAAAGGATTTCGAGGTGCCGTCTTTTTCGTATGAGTTTCCCTACGCGTCCAAGAAACTGCCGGTCTTCGCCTCGAACATGGTGGCTTCGTCGCAGCACCTCGCGGCCACCGCGGGCCTGCGCATGCTGGCCAAGGGCGGCAACGCCGTCGACGCCGCGATCGCCGCGGCCATCGCCATCACGGTCGTCGAGCCGACGATGAACGGCATCGGCGCCGATGCCTTCTGCATCCTGTGGGACGGCAAGAAGCTGGTCGGCCTCAACGCCTCGGGCCATTCGCCGGCACTGATGACGCCCGACAAATATGCCGGCCAGGCCGGCATGCCCCATGTCGGCTGGGGCAGTGTCACCACGCCGGGCGCGGTGTCGCTCTGGATGGAACTGCACAAGCGCTACGGCAAGCTGCCCTTCGCCGATCTGTTCGAGCCCGGCATCAAGTACGCCCATGACGGCTTCCGCGTTTCCTACATGGTGTCGCGCCAGTGGGAGAGCGCCATCGATCGCCTGAAGGGCCAGGAG
>JABMNB010000052.1 GCA_013205335.1 Rhodospirillales bacterium | reverse complement strand
GTGAGCCTCGGGAGGAGCGGCCCGGGCGTCCGGAGCGGGTCTCTCATAACGCCTCGCACTCGCTTTGGCGGCGTTTTTCTAGCGTCTGCGTCGACCGCGTCGCAGTTGGCAGTTTCCCGACATGCGCGGGTTGCGTCCGGTGATTTTGCTTCGCGTTGCAGTAGCCTTCCGAGCCGTGACTGTCACCCCCGTGCCCGCCTGTCACGGCATCGCGCTGCTTGCCAACGTTCCCGACCGCGGCGCCGTGACGGCCGGCCGGAGCGGGTGATTCGGCGCGAAGACACCATCGGTCACGTATACGTGCAGGTGCACGTGGTGGTTGAGCGCGGAGCCGAAGCGGTGCAGGAAGGAGATGCCGCCGAGCCGCGGGCGGCTCTCGGCATGTCGGTAGCGGGGGTCCCGCCTGCCGCCACGAGCAGGAGACGTTCGATCTCGGTCAGGAAGATCTTCGTGATCGCCGCGACGGCTCGGGGCCGGTCGGCGAGCATGCCGCGTAATCGTTTGTCCACCGCACAGGCTTCTACAAGCGCGCGAACAGCGGCAGTGTCGCCGCGTAGCCGAGGAGCGGCGGAACGGCGTCGCCGATCCACTTTGTCAGCGCGGCTCGCGACGGGTCCTCGTCGCCGACAACGAACCGGAACGTATCGGGGAAAGACTGAATGCGCGCAGCTTCGCGCGGCGTGATCACCCGCCGCCGAATGGGATGGATATGCCTGCCGCGTCCGGGCGTCAGGAATCCGGTCGTGATCGTCTGTGCTGGCTTTTCCCAATACATACGGCCATAGACCGAGGGGTACGTGTGCCCGTTCTTGTGGCTGTCGGGGCGCACCGCATCGGGCAGGTCGTATTCGTCGTGGTCAAAGAGATAGTTGATGCGGGTCCGGTTCTCCTCGGACATCGCCGGAACCGTGTCCATCACCCCTGTCCTGATCGGGTCCTTGGGACTACTGAGCAGATCGCCAATCGCCCAGGCCAACGTGCGGGCACTATGGCGCAGACCATCGGCAACAGTCCGGAGCGTTGTGTCGATCTCTGCCGGATCAACCTTCGAAGCGATCAGAAAATAGCGTTTGCGGGTCTGCGCGCCGCCCATGGCATCGGCAGCCAGCACCGCGCTTTCGATGTAGCTGTAGCCAGCAGCTTTGAGCAGCGCCTTGGCCGTTCCGACCACGTCGCTCTTGTCGCTGGTAACATCCGGCACGTTCTCAATCGCGAGGGTCGTAGCACGAAGCCCGACCGCCAAAGCCGCCGCCGTGAGGTACAGCAGATTGCGGGGGTCCTCGCGCCGGGTCCTGTTGTTCAGGTTTGAGTGCCCCTGGCACGGCGGGCCTGCGAGGAACAGATCAATCTTGCCGACCTCTGCGGCGAGGCTTGGCTCGATGATCTCGGGCTCATACGCGAACTTGGATTGCATGCCCGATTCGCGAATGTGGAAGTCAACCAGACTTGAGGCATTGCCCGCCAGCAGGTGCCTGGTTCCGAAGTTCGCCTGATGAACGTCAAGCCCGCCCTCGTCTACGTCAATGGCGGCCACCGACTCAAGCCTGCGGCCCACGGCGATTGCCGCCTGGGCTGCTCCCAGCGTCAGGCCGCCGCAACCGCAGAACGCATCGACCGACCGGATAGGGGGAAGCACGGGCAGGCCCGCGTCCTGATACACAGACGCGCCACGAAGAAAGCTCTGCCACCACGCCGAGGCAGGGGCAAGCGATGCATCGGCGCGGTTTTCGACCGTCGAGCGCCAGGCTCGCTCGCCCAGCGTCAGGCTACGGACAACGTGTTGCCCTTCAAAGGAGAAGTGCTCCAAAGCTACTCAATTCTGCTCACAAGGAAATGACCGATTCTGCTTCCGTCTCGATGACGCTCAAGCACTCGCTCTCTCCAAGAATTTCAAGAAAAAGGTTGGCCCTCAAGCGCCGCAGGCGCTTGACCAGCTCTCTGATCTGATTCACCTTCAGGTGCGGGGCACTCGGGTCGGCTTTCGGGTACTGATAGCGAAGCAAAGCGCGGGCGAAGGTGCGCGCGTTCGCATAGCCCTGCCGGAACAGATGGCTTCTGTAGAAGTCGATCTGGCCACTGCCGACCAAATGATATCGATCCGTCGCGTCCTCGTCGAGCACAAGTTCGGCGCGAAGCCAGAGGCGGTACAAGAGGTTCTCATTGCGTGCGCCAACGCCGTAGTTGGCGACACTCGTCCCGGCTTCGGGCTCGCCGTAGCGTCACTCGACAATCTCACCGAAGTGAGCCACCGCGAGCCAAATCCAGAAGTCCGGATCGGCGAGCAATTCGGTGTGATGTGGCACGCCCTCGTGCACTGCGCGGGCCGCCCGCGCCTCGAAAAGATTCGCGTCCTTCTGGTTGAGACCATCAGGATACGAGGCCCGAATCTCGGCCAGTTCGTCGCGCAGGCCGTCCACGAAGGTCTGGTTCAGCTCGGGGCCATCGCCCCGCATCTTGATCAGGCTCTCGACTTCAACCGGGTTGCCGGAGCGGCGGGCAAAAAGATAGGTGCTCGCATCCGGCGAGGTCAGTACGTGATAGCGCATATCTCAACCCTCCGCGATGGAACGAACCGACTGCTGATCGGCATGAAGAATGGCCTTGAGCTTTGGCATGCCAGCTTCCTTGACCAGAGCCTTCAGGTCACTGAGCGTGCAGGGCTGAATCCGGTTGATGCGCTTCAGGAACGCCGCCAGCGGGCTCTTGGCTGTGGCCTCTTCCGCCTGTTCCCAATCGCTGAGGCTGGAGGCCAGAATCAGGCTCGCGATCTCCGCCGCCAGAAAGGCCATCATCGGTTTTGCCACCTTGGCATTTGCCTCAAGCGACAGCTTCTTGTGCACATCGGAATGGATGCGCACCTTTGCCATCTGCTTGTCTTTGCTCGCGGGTTCGTTGATGAAGCCGAAATAGTCAACGAAGTACAGTGTTTTCGGCGGCAGCCCGCGCGCCTTCCAACCGTCGTCGTCCATCGGCTCAATATCGAAGTCCTCGGAGAGCTTCGGTGGTCGAAGGTCGAATGTCTTCTTCGACAGCCAGTGCCCGAGCAGGAACGGGCTACCCGGCGTCTTCGGCAGTTCCTTCGCCAGGCACAACGCGACCTCTATGGTCATGTTGGAGCCACCACCGAGTTGCTCCAGCACTTCCGCACCTATCGGCACTTCGTCCGGGACCTTGCGGTTCAGCGGGGCCTTGAGCACGATGCAGGTCTTCTTCAGGAACGGATTCAATGCCGTCACCGCAAGTACGAGCTTGGCCTTCGGGATTGATCCCGCCGCGATGGCCGCTTCATCCAGATGCGGGCGCAGCGTGATGTTCAGCTTCACGACCTCCTGCTCCTCCACGATGAACGCCGTTGCCTCGGTGAATGGCGCTTCTTCAAACAGCCGCACCTGTGCGCCGCCGACAGCGTTCTCAAGTGTTGCGACGCCGAAGAATGGGCGGATGTCGCGGGACGCGCTCTTGCGCCAGTTCACAACGCTCATTGCGAGGTCTCCCGGTCGATCTCGGGACGCAGCCGGACGGTCCAAGCTGGGTTGTACGACTCCGATTCGATCTTGAAATGGGCCTTCTCGCCTTTGACGAGCGGGAAGCGGAACAGATGCGGGTCCATACCGTCCACGACGGCCTTGACGCCGTTGACATCAACCATCAGCGCCAAGTCGTCACCCTCCTGATCATCGTCTTCAAGGACGGGACAGCCGATGCGCACGCGCAGCTCAACATCCTCGTCTTCAGCCTTCGCGTCGAGAGAAACCGTGAACGCGCTTTTCAGGCGCAGCATGCCTTCGGACGTTGCCTCGGCGTAAGGCTGTTTCGTAAACTCCAGATGCAGCGGGGCGGCCTCAGAGTCCGGGGGCGCGCCGCCGCCAGGGCCCTGAGGCTTGAAGTAGCTGCCGAGCGCGCGCTCCAGCATCGAGAGGCGGCGCTGCTTGGCCGGAGCCGGGGGTGCAGCCTCCGACTGGAAGCGCTTCAGGCCGCCTTTGATGCGGCTGAGGACCGCGCTGACCATGTCCCTGAACTCGCCGCTCTCATCGCGAAGATTGGTTGACTCAGGGTCCCAGCGGTCATGCGCCGGGGGCTCGCTCTTCTTCAGAACGAGATCGGTTTCGTCCGCCGCCATGAACGCGCCAACAACCGGCGGCGCGGTTTCGGAGAACGACTTGTAGGCCACGACCATCAGCGGCGCGCGGATCAGCGCGACCGTGTTGCAGCGTTCAGGTTTGACCACGGTCCCGTGCTCAGTCAGCGGCACGACGACGAAGCCGCACGTTCCGAGCGGTGTGTCGCCGAGGTTGTTGAGGCGGATGAATTTCTGGGTGCCGCTCTTTGGTTCGACGCGCTGGCGCGCGAGGTCGAAGGCCTCAATGAACGGACGCAGCTCGTCGTTCTTCTTGGGCCGTGGGTTATGAATTTCGCCGTTGGTGTCGTAAACGTCAACGTCGAGCTTGTTCTCGATAAGCCGGGGCCACCACCAGTCTTCGACGCCGCGCACGATGGCCTTCAAATCGACAGCGGCATCGACGATCAAGATTGAGGTCCCGAAGTCGCCTTCCTCGCGCACAGTGAAACCGAGTGCCTGCGCCATCTTGTTCGCGGCAGTGCCCTCAAGCGGGTCCACCACCGTGCGCCCGGCGTCGTCGATCTTCTTCTTCGTGCCGAGCCATGCACGGCCACCGAAATTTATCTTCCGGTATTCGTGGCTCGCGTAGTAGCCGCAGCCGAAGACGCGCGTTGTCTCGGTGCCGTCTGCCGCCTTGAAGCGCGTGTAGGCGAAGATGGTCTGGATCGCGGAACTTGACGAATACACGGACTTGCCGAAGCCGTATGACCCGCCCGTCCCTCGCGCCGACCGCGCCTTTGAGCGGTCGCCAAGCGAGAGGAGGAGGCGGTAAAAGTTTGAGCCCTTGTCGTGGGGATCGCCGGAAAGGCCTTCGGCGTTGTGATCCTCAACGTATAGAAGTTGCAACGGCGTGCGCGGCTTCCCCAGTGAGTGAAGGCAATTTGGGCTCGCAAGCTCAAGCTGATCCGCCCGCACGGCTATGCCGTCCAGCCCGGCAGCGGCGACGAACGCTACTTTCGCCGCGCCCGTTATCGCGGTGGCGCGGAAACGTACGAGGACCTTCGCGTCATCAATGCCCGCATCCACCGAGTTCTGAATTGCCTCGCGTGCAAGGACGTGCTCGGGCGGCATACCGGGCGACTTCAGCGTATTCGCATAGGCCTCGCCGGCCGCACCGCCCATCGGATCGCTCTCTTGAAACACCCACGTCATCTCTTCTCCCTCACTTGAGTCTAAATTCGCCCGTAGCGCGCTTGCTCAGGCCCGCCTGGAACTTGGCGCGCAACAACTTCAACTCGGCATTGAGGGCCGAGATGATCTTCTGTGCGTCTTCGCCCGAATATTCGTAGTTGTTGTGGTTGGACAGGTTGCCGATGAGGCGGATCATCTGAGACGCCTTTTTTACTCTGGCCTCCCCGAGTTCTACGAATCGATCTCGCTTGTCACGCATAGGACTTGCCTTACGCCAGAAATCTACATATGAATAATATAGCAGAAGAATCAAAAGGGTGTGCAACGGAATCTTTAAAGCGCTTTCGTGGTGAGCCCGTAAAGTAGGTACGTCATGCGCTCGCTACGAGTTGCCGTGCCTTGTCAGCGCCGTGCAACCGAAGGCGAGGACTTATGGAAGCCAAGTTCCGAGGTCACCGTCCTTACAAATCCAGCGAGGTTGAACTCCTGCTCTGCACCTGGCCGGTAGTGCAGGAAACCTGCGTGATCGCGGGCGGCGACTTCTATCGCGGCGACACCGTGAAAGCGCTGCTCGTGATGCGCAACAGCGCATGAGGCCACCCATGTGAGCAGGACATCACCGACTGGGCGCTCTAAAATATGGCTGTCTGCAAGGTGCCGGGTGCCGTGCAGTTCGCCGACAGGCTGCCGAAGAGCCGCTTGGGCAAGGTGATGTGGCGGCAGTTGCCAAGAGGCCGAGCAGGCAATCTCAAGCCAGGCCCCGGGGCGGGTCAGCACGAACCCTGCAGCCGCTGCAAGGGAAGGATAGCCCGGTCAATGACACTGCCGCGACGGTCTTCGGGCTGATGAGCGACTCGTGAGCCTCGGGAGGAGCGGCCCGGGCGTCCGGAGC
>JABMNB010000465.1 GCA_013205335.1 Rhodospirillales bacterium | reverse complement strand
TGCTGGGCCCGCATCTCACGCCGGACGACCTCGCCGACCACGCCCGGACGAACGCCTACGAGATCATGACCGCCCTCGGCCGGCGCTATCATCGCGCCTATGTCGACGGTTACGCCGACGCGCCAGCCGACGAAACGGGAGAACCGGCGTGACCATTCCCCTGCTCACGATCCTGGGGCGCATGACGCTCGCCTTCCTGGCAGCGGTCGGCAGTGTCACGGCGTTCGCGTTCAAGGCGATCCGGCAGGGTCTCCAGCCCCCCTACTATCGCCGGCAGATCCTCCGGCAAATCATGGAAATCGGCTATTACTCGCTGCCCGTGGTCGGCCTGACTGCGATCTTCACGGGCATGGTGCTGGCACTGCAGAGCTATACCGGCTTCGCCCGCTTCTCCGCGGAAAGCGCGATCCCCAACGTCGTCGTGGTCTCGCTGACCCGCGAACTCGGTCCCGTACTTGCAGCCCTGATGGTCGCCGGTCGGGTCGGCGCCGCGATGGCCGCCGAGATCGGCACCATGCGCGTCACCGAGCAGATCGACGCCCTCACCACGCTCTCGACCGACCCGTTCAAGTATCTCGTCGTGCCTCGCCTCATCGCGGGCGTCCTCACCCTGCCGTTCCTGGTGCTGATCGCCGACATCATCGGCGTGTTCGGCGGCTTCCTGGTGGGTGTCTACAAACTCGATTTCAACGACGCGGCCTACCTTCGCAACACGCTCGACTTCCTGCAATTCCAGGACGTCTACTCGGGACTGGTGAAGGCTGCGGTGTTCGGTTTCCTGATCACGCTGATGGGCTGCTACCACGGCTACACGTCGCGCGGCGGCGCCCAGGGTGTCGGCATGGCGACCACCAACGCGGTGGTCTCCGCCTCTATCCTGATTTTGACCTTCAATTACTTCATCACCGAAGCCTTCTTCGCGCGCTGATCGGCTCCTGCCTCATGGCCTCCCCCAAGATCTCGTTGCGCGGCGTAACCAAGGCTTTCGGGCCCAAGAAGGTGCTGCAGGGCATCGAGCTCGACGTGGCGCCGGGCGAATCGATGGTCGTCATCGGCGGATCAGGCACGGGCAAGTCGGTGCTCCTGAAATGCATCCTGGGCCTGATGCGGCCGGACTCCGGCTCGATCAAGGTAGACGGCGAGGAAACGAGCAACCTCTCCGATCGCAGCCGCGCACGCGTCATGCGCAAGTTCGGCATGCTGTTTCAGGGCGGCGCCCTGTTCGATTCGCTCCGCGTCTGGGAGAACGTCGCCTTCGGCCCCATCCAGAGCGACGGCATGGCCCTCGACCAGGCGCGCGAGGTGGCCATAGCCAAACTGGGCGCTGTCGGGCTCGGCCCGGAGATCGGCGAACTCTTCCCCTCGGAATTGTCGGGCGGCATGCAGAAGCGCGTCGCGCTCGCCCGTGCCATCGCCCGCGAGCCCGAGATCATCTTCTTCGACGAGCCGACGACCGGCCTCGATCCGATCATGGCCGACGTCATCAACGACCTGATCGTGAAATCCGTCAGCGACCTTGGCGCGACCGCGGTCTCGATCACCCATGACATGGCGAGCGCCCGCAAGATCGGCCACCGCGTCGGGATGCTCCATGAGGGCAGGCTGATCTGGCAAGGTCCCGTCGCGGACATCGACCGCTCGGGCAACGCCCACGTAGACCAGTTCATCCACGGCCGGGCCGAAGGTCCGATCCAGATGCAGGTCCGGAAGCTCTAATCGTGGCGCGCCCGCTCAAGCGCTTCGTCTGCCAGTCCTGCGGCGCCGTGACCACCAAGTGGAGCGGTCGCTGCGAATCGTGCGGCGAGTGGAACACAATCGTCGAGGAGGCCGCGCCCGCCCCCGGTCCCGCAGGCGGCGGCCTGGCCCGCGGCGGCAAGGGCCGGCTGCTTGCCTTCACGGGGCTTACCGGCTCGACGCCGCAGCCGCCGCGCCTGAAGAGCGGCATCAACGAATTCGATCGCGTTTGCGGCGGCGGACTGGTCGTGGGTTCGGCGTTGCTGATCGGCGGCGATCCCGGCATCGGCAAGTCGACCTTGCTTCTGCAGATGGCGGCGGCGCTCGCCAAACAGAACACGACCTGCGCCTACATTTCCGGCGAAGAGGCCGTCGACCAGGTGAGGCTGCGCGCCGAGCGGCTGGGCTTGGCCGACGCACCGGTTCAGCTGGTCGCCGCCACGTCGGTGCGCGACATCGTTGCGTCGTTGGAACGGCCGGACGCGCCCAGGGTGGCGGTCATCGATTCGATCCAGACGATGTGGCTCGATACCGTCGATTCAACCCCGGGCACCGTCACCCAGGTGCGCGCCTCGGCCCAGGCACTTGTCGAACTCGCCAAGCGTCGCGGCATCGCCGTGCTGCTGGTCGGCCACGTCACCAAGGACGGCGCCATCGCGGGGCCCCGCGTGCTCGAGCACATGGTCGACACGGTGCTCTACTTCGAAGGCGAGCGCGGCCACCAGTTCCGCATCCTGCGCACCGTCAAGAACCGCTTCGGTCCGACCGACGAGATTGGCGTCTTCGAGATGTCCGACCGCGGCCTGTCCGACGTCGCCAATCCGTCGGCGCTGTTCCTGGCCGATCGCCGCGGTCACGTCTCGGGCACCTGCGTCTTCGCCGGCATCGAGGGCACGCGGCCGCTGCTGGTCGAGATCCAGGCGCTGGTCAGCCCCTCGTCCCTCGCCACGCCGCGGCGCGCCGTGGTCGGCTGGGATTCGAACCGCCTGGCCATGGTCCTGGCCGTGCTGGAGGCCCGGTGCGGCGTCACGGTCGGCGCCAACGACGTCTATCTGAACGTAGCCGGAGGTCTCAGGATCGGCGAGCCGGCCGCCGACCTCGCCGTGGCAGCAGCTGTCATCTCCTCGCTGGCCGACGAGCAGGTACCGGGCGACATGGTGGTGTTCGGCGAAATCGGCCTCGGCGGCGAGGTCCGGCCGGTCGGACAGCGCGAGGCCCGCTTGCGAGAGGCCGCGAAGCTCGGATTTCGCAGCGCGCTCATTCCGCAGGTTCGCAGCGGCTCGGGGCCTGCCCCGCGCGCGCCGGAAGGTATCGCCATTGACGAAATCGAGCATCTATCGGACCTTGTGGCACGTTTCCAACCGGCCGATCGGCCTCTAAAACGTGGCCGGCGCGAGGGCGCTCCCGAGGGAACTGGGGACCGCCGGCGCGACCAGGATCAGTATTAAAGGCACGGAGAGAACGGGGTCGATGGAGCAGCTCGGAATTACCGTATTCGACGTCGCCGTGATCGCCGTCGCCGTGTTCGGAGCGGCCATCGGCATGTCCACGGGCCTGGCCCACGCCGTCCTGTTCATCGCCTCCTGGATCGGCGCCGGCTGGGTCGCCTGGCGTTTCTCCAAGGTCGTCGAGCCCGAGGTCCTGAAAGTCGTCGGCAGTGCCGAGCTTTCCTACTTCATATCCCTGCTGGTCGTTTTCGTAGCCGCCCTGATCGTGCTGATCATGCTGACCAGCGTGCTTTCACGTTCTGTGCGGGCCGGCCCGCTCGGACGGCCCGACAAGATCCTCGGTGCGGGCTTCGGCGTGCTCTGCTCATGGGTCGCGATGGGCACGGCCTTCCTGTTCTACGGCTATCTTGGCCCCCGCCAGCTGCCGCCCGCCGTCGAGGGTGCCGCCAGTTTCCCGATGATCCGCGAGATGGCGACCTTCGTGGAGCCGCAGCTGCCGACCGGTTTCCGCACCCGGCTGCAGCGCCCGGGTATGGATAGCGGCGTGATCCCCGCACCGTCGACGGCTGCTCCGCGTTCCGCTCCCGCGCCGACGGACTCGACTCCCGCCACGCCGGCCGTGCCCGCGGAAACCAAACCGCCGCAGTGAGTTATCCTTGATAGCGTCGGGGCGACAGCCCAGCTATAACCCCGCCGTGCATAGCACCCCGAAACGCTCCGACGACGACCTCGACAAATTTCACGAGGAATGTGCGTTGTTCGGCATCTATGGGACGTCGGACGCCGCCGCCCACAGCGCGCTGGGGCTGCATGCCCTGCAGCATCGCGGTCAGGAAGCCTCGGGGATTGTCACTTTCGACGGCCGGCATTTCTACAATCATCGCGCCGCAGGCCTGGTCGGGGACATCTTCGGCACCCAGGCCGTCATGGACAAGCTGGTCGGCTATTCGGCGATCGGCCACAACCGGTACGCTACCACGGGCGGCTCCTCGGATCGCAACATCCAGCCGATCTTCGCCGACTTCGACTTCGGCGGCCTGGCGCTTGCGCACAATGGCAATCTCACCAACGCCTACCTCCTGCGCAAGGAACTGGTTCGTATTGGCTGCCTGTTCCAGTCGACGACCGACACCGAGGTCATCAACCACCTGATCGCCCGTTCCAACTACTCAACCGTCGTCGATCGGCTGATTGATGCGCTGGGCCGGGTCAAGGGCGCCTACTCCCTCCTGCTGCTGACCAACGAAGCCCTGATCGGCGTCCGCGATCCGATGGGCGTGCGGCCGCTGGTGATCGGTCGCCTCGAGGACGCCTGGATCCTGACCTCCGAGAGCTGTGCGCTGGACATCATCGGCGCCCGTTTCGTGCGCGATGTCGAGCCGGGCGAGATCGTGATCGTCGACGGCAACGGCCTCCGCTCCATCAAGCCGTTCGTGAAGCAGAAGCGCCGCTTCTGCGTATTCGAACACATCTACTTCGCGCGACCAGATTCAAAGGTCGAAGGCGTCGGTGTCTACGATGCGCGCAAGCGCATCGGCAGGGAACTGGCCAAGGAAAGTCCCGTGCAGGCCGACGTCGTCGTCCCGGTGCCGGACTCCGGCGTGCCGGCCGCGATCGGCTATGCCGCCCAATCGGGGCTGCCGTTCGAACTCGGCATCATCCGCAACCACTACGTCGGCCGCACCTTCATCGAACCTGCGGACCACATCCGCCACCTCGGCGTGCGCCTGAAGCACAATGCCAACCGCGCCCACATCGAGGGCAAGCGCGTGATCCTGGTCGACGATTCGATCGTTCGCGGCACGACCTCGATGAAGATCGTCGAGATGGTGCGCAACGCCGGCGCCCGCGAGGTCCACATGCGCATCGCCGCGCCGCCGACCACCAACCCCTGCTTCTACGGCATCGACACGCCGGAACGCGACAAGCTGTTGGCCTCCCGCTACGACGTCGCCGGCATGGCTAAGTTCATCGGTGTCGATTCGCTGGCCTTCGTTACGATCGATGGCCTCTATCGCGCGATGGGCTTGCCGGCCGGCCGCGATCCCGCCGCGCCCGCTTTCTGCGACGCCTGCTTCACCGGCGACTATCCGATCGAGCTGGACGACGTGGTCGGCATCGAGGATCGCCAGCTCTCCCTCCTCGTCGAATCGGCTTGAGTTCGGAGCGATGACCGAAGCCGCCGTCGGCCGCCTTGCCGGACGCGTTGCGCTGATCACCGGCGCCTCGCGCGGCCTCGGGGCCGCCGCCGCCCTCGCCTACGCCGCCGAGGGCGCGCACTGTGTGCTGGTCGCCCGGACCGTGGGCGGCCTTGAAGAGGTCGATGACCGCATCAAGGCCGTCGGCGGGTCGGCCACACTGGTGCCGCTCGACATTACAGACGGACCCGGGATCGACCGTCTGGGCCAGGCCCTGTTCGACCGCTTCGGCCGCCTCGACGTGCTTCTGGGCAATGCCGCCATTCTCGGCACGCTCTCCCCGATGGGCCATTTCGAACCCAAAGTGTTCGAGCAGGTGATGGCGGTGAACGTCACCGCCAACTGGCGCCTGATCCGCTCGATGGACCCGCTGCTGCGCCGCTCCGATGCCGGCCGCGCCATCTTCGTGACCTCGGGTGCCTCGCGGCGGATCATTCCCTATTGGGGAGCCTACGCCACGAGCAAGGCCGCTCTCGACATGATGGTCGGCATCTATGCGGCCGAGGTCGCGCACACCCAGGTGAAGGCCAACCTTTTCAACCCGGGCCCTATGCGTACCTTCATGCGCCGCGAAGCCTTTCCGGGCGAGGACGAAGCGCAGCAGATTCCGCCCGAAGCGCATGGCGAATCGCTGATCCAGCTGGCGATGCCCGCCTGCACGATGAACGGCGAGTGGGTCGCAGGCGACGAGGCCCTACAGCACCGTCCGAGGGCGAACTAGAGACGCTGCTGCTGCACCGGTGAACG
>JABMNB010000464.1 GCA_013205335.1 Rhodospirillales bacterium | reverse complement strand
GTCATTGCGCGGTGCAACGCGGAGCGCGCCACTAAGGAAGTCGTGGTCAATACAGGCCAGGGTAATCCTCGCTGGACGCCTGGTATGAAGAGCCCGAACCCTGCTGGCCGTCCGCCCAGCATCGCTCAGCGCAAGGCCAAGGTCCACGAGCGCATGTTGGACCAAGCAGGCGCCGTTATCGACGTCATGCTGCAGAAGGCGCTGGAAGGTGATTCTGCCGCTGCCGCACTTGTGGTCAATAGGGTGTTGCCATCGCTGCGGCCTCAGTCCGAGAAGGTCCACTTCACGCTCGACGTAGACCAGCCAATCTCGAAGCAAGTGGAGCAAGTTCTTTCTGCTATCGCCAAAGGCGATGTGGCTCCTGACGTGGGGAAGAAAATCACAGAGGTTGTGCAAGCGCTCGGCAACATCCGCACCATCGAGGACTTGGAGCAGCGCATCACCATGTTGGAGGCGAAGCAGATATGACGACCGTACCACTCTACCTAATCCCGCCCGAAGAGATCACCCGTTGGTATGTGTCTCTATCGACGGAGGAGCGCCAGAGGTGGCGCACGCTCGCGATTTCCACGTGCCTAGAGATCATGCGCGACAGCCGCGACGTTCACCTCCGGCAACATGCCTACGACACGGTGGTGACCTTGCTGGACGTGAAACCCGCATCGCCTTGGAGGCACTGATGAACGCTGATGGAAATAACCTGCCCGTTGAAGAGCGACGCAAGCTGCGCATCGAAGAGGAAGCTCGTCGTGCTGCCGAGATACGCGAGGGCGTGCGCAGGCGGCATTTTGAAGTTGGCGCTCAGCGCAAGCTGAGCCAGTACATCGATGAAGTCCGGCTCTTGGAGACGCTGCTGAAAGCCCGCGACGAGGGCAAGCTGCCGCCGGCTGTCCTGACCGAGCCCTAACCACATGGGCGTCGGTGTCCTGCGGAACCGCCTGCGCGCGCTCGAGAAGAAGCTAGGCGAGGCTCAGCGGATGGCCGCGTTCGTTGACCAGTTCGAAGCCGAGGCGCGCGCCGGGGTCGAAGCGGGTCGCTACTGCCCGGTGGACATGCCGGTCATCGTTGACTGCTTCCGCAGGTGGCTCCGCGACGGGATCACCTTCAAGGTGCCGAGGGGCCGCTAGCGCCGCATCGCTATTCGGTCGTTAGCGGCGTGCATATCTTGCAGATGTGTGAGAATGCCCTTACGCCAGCCTCACGCCGCGCCTCCACAAGAAGCTCGTCTATCGAGTCGGAACAGAACTTTGAATAGCTTGGTCCGGTAAAGGGTCTCTTGAACGTGCGGCAACTGACCTTGTGCAGAAAGAGGTACTTTCGGCCGGGCTTGTAGCGGGCATTGATCACGAATCCCTGTTCGTGAGCCTTGCACCAGTCGATGAAGCCATTCTCATTGTCTTTGAACCATATCGCGGGCATGCAACGGATCTAGAGCGATCAGGGGGCTCGTTGGCAATCGATAGTTGGTAATGATACAAACGACCGTGTTTACGGGGTGCTACTCTTGTGGCAATTGCTAATCGCTAAGTGATTGTTATTGTTGTATTTTTCTCGGTAAGGCTAGCAAGTTCTTGATCTGATGTTCGTAGCTTTGCTTGTCGATAGGACCGTCGATCATCTCGATCTTGTCCAGCCGTGGCCATTTGCCCATCGGTTCCTCCGCGCCGGATGGTGACAGCGCGGCGGCGGCGAGGCAATGCGTACGGAGATTGACAGCACGAACCGGCGCGACGACTAATCTCGTAAATGGCCGATCCGGAACCCACCATTCGTTACACGGAGCGCGCGGGCAAACCTGTCGTGGAAGTCGGCGGGACCTGGACGGTCTTCAGCGTCCGCGGCATCCGCAAGAAGGCCGAGAAGGCGCTGCAGGCGGCCGGCACCGCCTCCAGGGACCGGCGCACCGTCGATGCGACGGGGGTCGAGCGGGTGGATACCGCAGGTGCACTCGAGATTTTGGAGCTTGCCGGCGGCGGCCCCGATGCCGAGGTGGAGACCAGGAACGAGGCCCAGGCGGCCCTCTTCAAGATAGTCCGGGAGAATATGTGCGCAGCCCAGGCTGACCATCGCGTCAACTGGCTGGCGCAATGGCTGGAGGAGATTGGCCGCGGCTCGATCGACTTCTACAAGCAGGTCCTCAATCTCTGCGCCTTCTTCGGTGAAATCCTGGTCGTCGTCGTCGAGGCCATGCTGCAGCCCAAGCGCTTCCGCCCGAGCGCCGTGGTCCGGCAGATGTATGAGGTATGGATTCGGGCACTGGTGATCGTGGCCGTGCTCTGCTTCCTGATCGGCGTCGTAATCGCCTACCAGGGCGTCCAGCAGCTTCGCCAGTTCGGCGCCGAGACTTTCACCGTCGAGGCCGTCGGTATCGGCATGTTCCGGGAGCTCGGGCCGCTCCTGACGGCGATCATTGTCGCCGGCCGCTCGGGCAGCGCCTTCACCGCCCAGATCGGCACGATGCAGGTCAACCAGGAGGTCGATGCGATGCGCACGATCGGCCTCAATCCCATCGAGTGGCTGGTCCTGCCGCGCATCACCGCGCTGCTGATTTCGATGCCGCTGCTGGCCTTCTGGGGCGACATGGCAGGCCTGCTGGGCGGCGCCGTTGCCTGCACCATCTATCTCGACTTCACCTTTGTGCAATTCTTCGACCGCCTGCGAGACACGGTCGGTGTCTGGCACTTCTACACCGGCATGATCAAGGCCCCGGTGTTCGGCGTCGTGATCGCCGTCATCGGCTGCTTCGAGGGGCTGCAGGTCCGTGGCAGCGCCGAGAGCGTCGGTCAGCTCACGACGAAGGCGGTGGTCGAATCGATCTTCTGCGTGATCGTGCTCGACGCGATTTTCTCGGTCATCTTTCTGCTTGCGGGCGTCTGATGGCCGAAGGCCCCAAGGCGGAAGGGGGGCAGATCGCCGATCACAGGGACGGGCGCGATGTGGTGCTGCGTCTGCGCGGCGTGCGCACCCAGTTCGGCGACAATGTGATCCACGATAATCTCGATTTCGACGTATTCCGCGGCGAGATTGTCGGCTTGGTGGGCGGTTCTGGAACCGGCAAGTCGGTGCTGCTGCGGACCATCATCGGACTGAATGCGGCGCGCGAGGGCACGATCGAGATGCTGGGGGTCGATACCAGTACGCTGCATGGCAAGGCTCAGCGCCAGATGCTGGCTCGTACCGGCGTCCAGTTCCAGGACGGCGCGCTTTTCTCCTCGCTCAGCGTCACTGAAAACATCATCGTTCCGATCCGCGAGCATGCCGGGCTGGAAGACGAGACGATGCGCGAGATCGCGGCGCTGAAAGTGGCACTGGTCGGTCTTCCGGCGGATACCGGGGTGAAGAAGCCGTCGGAACTTTCCGGCGGCATGCGCAAGCGTGCCAGCCTTGCCCGCGCGCTGGCGCTCGATCCCGAACTCTTGTTCCTGGACGAGCCGACAGCGGGTCTCGACCCGATCGGTGCGGCGCATTACGACGAGCTGGTAAAAGGCCTCAGCCGCAGCCTCGGGCTCACCGTCTTGATGGTCACGCACGATCTCGACAGCCTCAATGCCGTTTGCGACCGGATCGCGGTCCTTCTCGACAAGCGCGTCGTGGTTGGTACGATGGCGGAGTTGCTGGAGTACGATCATCCCTGGGTCCGGGAATATTTCCACGGACCACGAGGGCGCGCATCGCGGCAGGAGCAGAAGTAGCATCCGATGGAAAGAAAATCGCCCTACGTGCTGATCGGTGCGGCGATGATCCTGTTCGTCGCCGCCCTCGCCGGCTTCGTGATCTGGAAGCTGCGTGCCGGCGACCGCACATCATACGCTTTCTACGATATCCTCTTCTCAGGCGATGTGCAGGGACTGACGAACGATTCGCCGGTCTTCTATCGAGGCCTGCGTGTCGGCCGCGTCGTCAACATTCAGCTCACATCGAGGGTCGACACCCAGCGCTCGACCGGCCGCGAGCGGCTGACGGAAAAAATCGAAGTCACGGTGGCCGTCGACTGGGCAATCGACATCCGCGAAAGGTCCTATGCCGTGTTCGAAAAGCCGTTCATCGCCGGCGCACCCTTCATTCAGATCGTGGGACGCCTCGATGTCGACCAGGTGAAGCCCAAGAGGAAGCTGGGCGACAAGCCGTACCCCGAGATTCGCGAGGGCGCCTCGTTCCTGCAGGCTACCTCGACCTCGGCGCAGGAGCTGTTGACCAAGGCCAGCACGACCGTTGACCGGTTGAACGACCTGTTGAGCCCCGACAATATCGGTGCAGTCAGCGATACGCTGCGCAACCTGCAGACGGCGACCAACGCTTTTGCGAAATCCGACGGCGCCATCCAGACCACCCTGGCCGAGCTGCCAGGCGCGATCGCCGACCTCCGCAAGACCTTTATCAAGCTGAACGACCTCTCCAGTTCGCTGACCCTGATTGCCCAGGAGATCGGGCCGCAGGACGCCGAGACGCGCAAGGCGCTGGCCGGCAAGGATCCGGGTGAGTTCCGCAAGACGTTGAACGAGACCCGAGCAGCGCTGGCCAACATCAACTCCGCCGCCGGCCAGCTCAACAAGCTGGTCACGGACAACAGCCGCCCGATCAAGAACTTCACCGAGACCGGCCTGACCGAGTTCTCGCTGGCGCTGCGGGATCTGCGCCAGCTCACCGCCAATCTGAACGTCATCGCCACACGTCTGGAGCGCGACCCCGCCAACTTCGTGTTTAGCGGCAAGCAGGGATATACGCCGAAATGATCCGTTGCCTGGCTGCCTGTGCGGCCGCTGTTGTTCTCCTGTCGAGTTGCTCGTTCGTCAGTGCCGTCGATTCGGTCGGCGACCCGACCGACCTCTACACGATTTCGCCCAAGAGCACGTTCGACGCCGACCTGCCGTCTGTCTACTGGCAACTCGCGGTAGAGGCCCCTGTAGCCGCGGCGAACCTCAATACCGGCCGCATCGCCATCGCCATGACGCCGACCTCTACGGATTATTATGCCAAGGTGGCGTGGACCGACCGGGCGCCGCTGATGGTGCAGACCCGCATCGTCGATTCTTTCGAGAATACCCGCAAGATCGTGGCGGTATCGCGCGAGTCGATCGCGCTGCGCGCCAACTACGTTCTGCAGCCCGATCTGCGTAATTTTGAGGTGATGTACTATTACGGCCAGCCGCCGATCGTGAAGGTTCGTATCATTGCCAAACTTGTGCGCATGCCCGACCGGCAGATCATCGGCGTGGCCTCCTTCGAGCGCTGCGTCCGGGCGCGCGCCGACAAGGTGCCGAAGGTCGTTGAGGCCTTCGACCAGGCGCTGGGCAGCGTGATCAAGCAGCTGGTGTCGTGGACGTTGCGCACGCCGCCGCCGAGGCCGACGAGCGACAGTGCGCCCTACGATATCCAGCGCTATCGCAATCCGGCAAATGCCGTCGTCGACAGCGCGAATTGCCCCAGGGGCAACGACGCTTCGATGGTGCCCTACACCGACGAGTAGCGGCGAAGCGCGCGGGGCTCTGGTTGCCGACCATGGCGCCGTCAGGCGCGGTTTTTGACCATGGCGCCGTCAGGCGCGGTTTTTGACCATCACGCCGTCAGGCGCGGTTGTTGACCATCAAGCTGTCAGGCGCGTTTTTTGACCATCGACCAGGCGAGGTCGGCCATTACGCGTGCGCGGTTGCCGTACTTCGTCGCCGTCTCGGACGAGGCATTGCCGTCGAGGCCGCGCTTGTAGACGCCCTGTACGATGGCGGCGAGGCGGAACAGGGAGAAAGCGAGGTAGAAGTCCCAGGCCGGCACTTCCGTTCGGCCGGTGCGGCGAGCGTAGGCGGCGAGATATTCCTGCTCGGTCGGGATGCCGAACTCCGTGAGATCCAGGCCGGCATAACCGCCGGAGGCGCCGAAGCCCTCGCCGAAATGGTACATCATGCAGTTGTAGCCGAGGTCGGCCAGCGGGTGACCGAGAGTCGAGAGTTCCCAGTCGAGCACGGCAATGACGCGAGGCTCTGTCGGATGCACGATCGTGTTGCCCAGGCGATAGTCGCCGTGATTGATGCGCGTCTCGTCGCCGGGCGGGATGTTCTCCGGCAGCCACTTCTTCAGCGCTTCCATCGATTCGATGTCCTCGGTGCGGGCGAGATCGTACTGGCTCGACCAGCGTGCCAGCTGACGCTGGATGTACTGGCCCTCTCGGCCGTAGTCGCCGAGGCCCACCGCGCGATAATCGACATTGTGGAGGCGGGCCAGCACGTCGTTCATGGAGTCGAAGATCTTGCCGCGGTCGGCGGGCGAGATGCCCGGCATCCTGGCGTCGGCGATGACCCGGCCGGGCAGGAATTGCATGATATAGAATGACGTGCCGATCACCGCCTCATCCTGGCAGAGCGCATAGGGCTTGGGCACCGGCACGTCGGTATGATCCGCCAGAGCCTTGATCACGCGATACTCTCGGTCGACCTGGTGCGCCGAGGGCAGCAGTTTGCCCGGCGGCTTCTTGCGCAGGACGTACATGCAGCCGCCGCCGTCGGTGACGTGGAAGGTCGGGTTGCTCTGCCCGCCCTCGAACTGGAGGATGCTGATGGGGCCGCGAAAGCCCTCGATATTGGCCTTCATGTATTCGGCGAGCTTGGCCTCGTCGAAGACGTGGGCCTGGCGGACGGGCGTGAGATTCTCGGGGAGATCGGACATGGGACTCTTCTAGAACCGTCGCATTGGAAATTCGAGGCGCGTTTGCGGGAGGGTCCGCAGGGCGATCAGCAAGGGGCGGTCAGTTGATGTTGCGCTGGCGGCCTTCCCAGTAGGGTTTGCGCAGTTCGCGCTTCAGGATCTTGCCGGTCGGGTTGCGCGGCAGGGCGTCGATGAAGTCGATGGACTTGGGCAGCTTGTACCCCGCGATGCGTCCGCGCGCCCAGCCGATCAGGTCGCCGGCCGTGAGCTCGATCGCCGGCTTGCGCACGACCACGGCCTTCACGGCCTCGCCCCACCGTTCGTCGGGCACGCCGATCACCGCCACGTCGGCCACGCCCGGATGGCCGAACAGCGCGCTCTCGACCTCGGCAGGATAGATGTTCTCGCCGCCTGACACGATCATGTCCTTCACGCGGTCGTAGATGAACAGGTAGCCCTTCTCGTCGAGATAGCCCGCGTCGCCGGTGAAGAACCAGTCACCATGGATGGCGCGTTTGGTGGCGTCGGGCAATCGCCAGTAGCCGCGCATGACCTGCGGCGAGCGGACCGCGATCTCGCCGACCTTGCCGACGGGCACGTCGACGCCGGCATCGTCGACGATGCGCAGCTCGACGCCATGCTGGGCATAGCCGCAGGACAGAAGTTTCCTGGCATCCGAGGGATCGTGATCCTCGGGTGGCAGCAGGGTGATGGCGCCGGTTGTCTCGGTGAGGCCGTAGACCTGCTGGAAGCCGCAGCCGAATGTCGCCATCGCCTGCTTCAGAAGCTCGCCCGGGATCGGTGCCGCGCCATAGACGATCAGGCGCAGGCTCGACAGGTCGGTCTCGCGGATCTGCGGTGCCTGCACCAGGAACAGGATCATGGCGGGCACGAGCAGCACCACCTCGATGCGATCCTGCTGGATGATCTCAAGCACGCGAGTCGGGATGAATTCCCGCACCACATGGTTGGTCGCGCCGGCGAAGAGGCCCGCGATGGCCCAGCCCGCGCCGCCGATGTGGAACATCGGCAGGCAGACGATGTTCTGCGTGCCGGGCTTCAGGAGCCAGCTCCGCGTCCATTGCTCGAACATGAAGGCAAAGTTGGCGTTGGTGAGTTCCGCGCCCTTGGGCAGGCCCGTGGTGCCGCTGGTGTAGAACTGGACCGCCGTGTCGTGCGGCTGGGCTGGCAGGCGCGGGTCGGCTTCAGGATGCCGGTCGCGCCACTCGGCGAAGGCCTCCCAATCGCCGTGGCGCAGTCCGAGTGTCACGATCTTGCGCACGGTTTTTAGCTGATCGCGGATCTTCTCTATGACCGGAAAGTACTCCTCGCCGACGTACAGGATCTCGGCCTCGGCATCGTTCACGATCTGCAGGACCTCGGGCGGCGCCAGGCGCCAGTTCACCGACACCATCACGGCGCCGGCCTTTGCCACTCCGAACAGCAGCTCGAAGTAGACGTCGCTGCTCTTGTCGAGATGGGCGACGCGGACCTGGGGTCTGACGCCTTCGGCGATCAGGCCGCTGGCGATGCGGCTCGAGGCGCGATCGAGCGCGCCGTAGGTCGTGGTCCGGCCATCATAGACGATCGCCACCGTGTCCGGACGCGCCGCGCCATGGGCGCGCACGATGTCGGCCAGGCCAACCATGTCGATACTCATAGGACGCTTCCCCTGCGATATTGGCCCGTCCTCGCAGTGGCCGGGCGGGGGCATCCTTCGGTGGTTTTGAAGTGAATTCAAGACCTCGATCGACTACTGTCGACCGCGTCGTGCGGCAATCACAAGGGGCATCATGGGCAAGCGGATTCTGGTGACCGGCGGGGCGGGCTTCCTGGGCTCGCATCTTTGCGAGCGCCTGCTCGAGGCCGGACACGACGTGCTCTGTGTCGACAACTACTTCACCGGCAGCAAGGTCAACGTCGCGGCCTGCCTCGATAATCCGCGCTTCGAGCTGATGCGCCACGACGTGACGTTCCCGCTCTATGTCGAAGTCGACGAGATCTACAATCTCGCCTGTCCGGCCTCGCCGGTCCACTACCAGCACGATCCGGTGCAGACGACGAAGACCAGCGTGCACGGTGCCATCAACATGCTGGGGCTGGCCAAGCGGGTGCGCGCCAAGATTTTCCAGGCCTCGACCAGCGAGGTCTATGGCGACCCGACCGTGCACCCGCAGGTCGAGAGCTACCGTGGCAACGTCAATCCGCTGGGGCCGCGCGCCTGCTACGACGAGGGCAAGCGCTGTGCGGAGACGCTGTTCTTCGATTATCACCGCCAGCACAATCTGCGCATCAAGGTGGCACGTATTTTCAACACCTACGGCCCGCGCATGCACCCCAACGACGGGCGCGTCGTCTCGAACTTCATCGTGCAGGCGCTCAAGGGCGAGGACATCACGATCTACGGCGACGGCATGCAGACCCGCGCCTTCTGCTACGTCGACGATCTGCTCGACGGCTGGCTGCGTCTGATGGACCACACGCCCGACGACTTCACCGGGCCGGTCAACATCGGCAATCCGGTGGAGATGCCGATCCGGCACCTAGCCGAGAAGATCCTGGAAAAGGTCGGCGGCAGGAGCAGGCTCGTCTTCGCGCCGCTGCCGGTCGACGATCCGATGCAGCGCTGCCCGGACATTACGCTGGCGCGCGAAATGCTGAAGTGGGAGCCGAAGGTCGCGCTCGACGAGGGTCTGGGCAAGACGATCGCCTTCTTCGACGAGCTTCTGAAGAGCAACAGGAGCGTGAACCGCGTCGGCCGCTAGCCGGATTCTTCGAGGGTTGGCGCGGCAAGACAACCAGCGGAGCGCGCAATTCCATTGCCTTCATGGTTGCTTGCCGAGCGAGTTCGCGCTCCCCTGGAGAGGCAAACTCCCCTGAGGCCGTTTGACCGACTCGCTCAACGCAAAGCGCCGCGAAGTTTCCTTCGCGGCGCCTGGGCGACAGTTGTTATCCGGAAGTTTATTGCGCGGCGACGGCCTGCTTCGGCAGCGCGTTGACGACCGAGGCCTTGCCCGAGGTCATCTCGTCGTAGATCCACTTGTAGGTCTTCTCCATGCCGTCCTCGAGACGGATGGAGGGGGCCCAGTTCATCAGCTTCTTGATCAGGGTGTTGTCGCTGTTGCGGCCGCGAACGCCCTTCGGCGCGTCGAGCTTGTAGCTGCGCTTCAGCTTGATGCCGGCGATCTTCTCGACCATGCCGACCAGCGTGTTGATGCTGACCAGCTCGTCGCTGCCGATGTTCAAGGGCTCGATGATGTCGCTCTCCGCGAGCTTGATCGTGCCCTCGGTGCAGTCGTCAATGTACATGAACGAACGGGTCTGCTCGCCGTCACCCCAGATTTCGATCTCGTGCTTGCCCGAGAGCTTGGCGGCGATGACCTTGCGGCACATGGCGGCCGGGGCCTTCTCGCGGCCGCCGTCAAAGGTGCCTTCCGGCCCGTAGACGTTGTGATAGCGCGCCACCCGGGTGGCGATACCGTAATCCTCGCGGTAATGGCGGGCCATGCGCTCGCTGAAGAGCTTCTCCCAGCCGTAGCCGTCTTCCGGCAGCGCGGGGTAAGCGTCTTCTTCCTTCAGCGCCGTGACGTTGGCGTCGGTCTGCTTGTCGCCGTTGTAGACGCAGGCGGAGGACGAATAGAAGAAGCGCGGCACCCCGGCTTCCTTGGCGGCGACCAGCATGTGGGTGCTCACCAGTACCGACAGCATGCACTCCGCCTTGTGAGTCTCGATGAAGCCCATACCACCCATATCGGCGGCGAGGTTGTAGATCATCGCGGCGCCCTTGGCGGCCTTGCGGCAGGGCTCGAGCAGGGCGAGGTCGCCCACCTGGTTCTCGACACCCGCAATCTTCTGGTACCATTCGTCGAGCGGCTTCACGTCGACTGCACGAATATTGGTATGTCCCCGCTGCTGCAGGACCTTGACCAGATGGCCGCCGATAAAGCCACCGGCGCCGGTGACGACGACGAGATCATTCTTGGACATGCACGAAAGCCTTTCGATCGAAGCGAGGAGTTTTATCCGACTTTTCAACGACTTGCGAGGGTGACGCCGCGCCTCGGTCGAGCACGCGATCGGGGCCCCCCGGGGGGTGTTCGGGGCGCGCGAGGCTGTCCGTTTGCTTGGAAGTGTTGGGCTCGTCAAGCCATCGCCGTGTCGCATGTGCCATGCGTAATGTTGCGCCGCCGCGGTGTGACAGAACTGCAAGGACGGTGAAAAAGATGGTCCCTCGCAAAAATTGGCCTATACCAACCACATAGGCGCACTTCCCTCCTGATGTTCGACTTTCCCGCATGACCTACATTCTCGGCCTCAACGCCTACCATGCCGACGCCGCTGCCTGCCTGGTCAAGGATGGCGAGCTGGTCGCGGCGGTCGAAGAGGAGCGGTTCCGCCGCGTCAAGCATTGGGGCGGCTTCCCCAGCGAAGCGATCCGCTATTGCCTGGCCGAGGCTGGAATTTCGTTAGGCGACGTAGACCATGTTGCCGTCAACAGCGACAACACCGCCAACCGATGGCGCAAGCTTGCCTTCGCGCTGACCTCCGGTGTCAGTCTTGAGTATGTGATGAGCCGGCTGCGCAATCGCGGCGAGCGGGCCGACATCGCGGGCAACCTGAAGCGCCATCTCCCGGAGCAGGAGTT